>JABIFK010000664.1 GCA_018650745.1 Candidatus Latescibacterota bacterium
AAACTGCTCACGCCGTATCAACCGAACAAACCAAATCAACGACAACAAATCACGCCACGGATGAATTGCCCGATCCAAATATGGGCACACATGAACCGTAATGCCCTCCAGTTCAAAAAAATCACGCCGATGAATCTCATGCCCCACCACCAAATGCAACTCGTAATCCGCTCGCATTTCTTTCATCGACAAATACACATTGCGATCAGCCCCACCTCCTGGTGCCAACCACGTCATCGTATGCAATACTTTAGCCCGTTGATTCATTTTTTCCATCACGTATCTTTTTATGTATAAGAAATATGACCCATTACAACCCAAGAATTTACCTTTACCAGAAAATAACACTTCCGTATTATTTCCCTGATTCTGAATCCCCGCCCCAATAATCTAAACAAGGACCTCATCCATGGCAACAATGCTGGATATCGATTCACATTACTCACTCACGGACCAACAAATCTCATCTTTTCGCAAGCGTGGTTTCATCAAGCTCAAAGAGGTTTTATCGCCCGAGGTGCTGGCCCATTATGGTCAAGAATTCACAAAACAAGTACACGAACGCAACAAAAACACCCAGCCAATGGCAGAACGCTCCACCTACAAAAAAGCCTTCATCCAAATTGGCAACCTTTGGAAGCAGAGCAAATTGGTCGAAGAATTTGTCTTTGGCAAACGCCTACCCCGTATTGCCGCAGAACTCATGGGCGCACGGGGCACACGCATGTATCACGACCAAGCCCTCTACAAAGAAGCCGGCGGGGGGTTCACACCTTGGCACGCCGATCAGTTCTACTGGCCATTGGCCACCGAAAAGTGCTGCACCGTTTGGATTCCCCTACAAAAAACCCCATTTGAAATGGGGCCTATGGCCTTTGCCGAAGGCAGCCACACCTTCACCTATGGCCGTCAATTTAGCATCAGCGACGAAAGCGAACAAAAAATCCAAACCGCCCTATCCGATGCCAACTTCTCCTATATCCAAGAACCCTACGACCTCGGCGAAGTCAGCTTCCACTACGGCTGGACCTTCCACCGTGCCGATCAAAATCAAACCGACAAACCCCGCGAAGTCATGACCATCATTTACATGGACATTGATATGCGCCTCAAAAAACCCGACAACGAAAACCAACAACGCGACTGGGAAGGTTGCTGCCCCGGCGCAAAAATCGGCGAAATCATCGACACACCTATCAACCCAGCCCTCTACGAACAAGAATAAAAAGTCTTTCTTCACGCTTGTGGGCGAGGGATTGAGGGTGAAGGCCAAAAGCACATCAAATAGTTTTTTCAAGCTTCGAAATCCAAAAACCGAATCAAATCCTAACTCGATTAGAAAGAGCCTAACATGACCTTACACATCACACGCCACGGCCAAACAAGCCGGGACAAAACACACCAGCCCGAAGATCCATACCTTTCAGAACTCGGTCAAAAACAAGCTCATCTCTTGGGCCAACGCCTCAAGGATCTCAACTTCCAAGGCCCCATTTACAGTTCCCCTTATTGGCGCACCATAGAAACCGCAAACCAAATCGCCGAAGTCGTGGACACCGTTATTATCCCCGCAGCCTCAATGCGCGAATATTTTATTCGAGAAAACCAACTCGCCGGTTTCCAAGGTGCCACCGTCGCAGATCTACAAGCCGTCTATCCCCGTGTACAAACAACACCCGATTTTCCCTACCCTTGGTGGACCACCCAAATAGAATCCAACGAAATGGTCGAAGCCCGCGTTGCGCCGCTAATTGATACACTCATCAACCATCAAGCCGACGCCCTACTCGTTGGACACGGCGCCTCCGTAAGCGGCACACACCGCCACATTTTACGCAACCACGCTCCCGAACATCTCAACCACGGCCAACGGGGTTGGAATTGTATTCTCAGCTCCTTCCAATTCAAGCCCACATTCGAAATTATCCGAATCATGAACACCGACCATTTGCCCAACGACGCCATCACCAACAACGCCAAATCACGTGAACAAGTCTTACAAGAAAGCCCCGAACAGAACGACATTTAAACATCTCTTTTTAAGAATGCCTTGACATCCGATATTCTAATTTACTAGGTTTTGTTTCAGTCGCTCCTAACGGGGAGCCACCTGTCCGCGGCAAGAACCTCAAATGCTCTACCAAGTCACCCCCGTCAGTGGCTTCTTAACAACTATGGAACTTCTCCCCCGCAAAAGCCAGCACTCTGCTTTCAAAAGAACCACCCAAATCCATCGCCAATATCCTATCTCATCTCGACACCCCACAATCCATCCTCATCTTCAATTGTCTCCCATCAAACCTACAAAAACAAGTTGCTACCCAAATAAACCAAACACACCCTTCAGAAATCACAATCCGAAAACTCGATCAACAGCTCGCAAACAAAATAACCAAAGCGTCCTAACCCCTCACTTAAACAGAAAAATCCCAGTCAATCACATGACTGGGATTTTTCTCTGCTTGCAAATCAAGCGCTTTTGAACAATCTTAAAACCGGTCACAATTCGTGAAAAAACCAATATTCAAATAAAAAAATAAACCCTTCACGTCTTTATTCCTCACCGCAAAGAGTCACCACCGATTTTCCGCATCATTCCGTCCAGCTACCAATCTCGTAAAAACCCGTACGCTGGCAGGCCACTTGCCCTCTTGCATCCTCAAAGGGTATTTGCGGAAAATCAGCCCCCCCGACACTTGAGGGGCGACTTTTTGCCTACTTTTTAGTCGTTTAAAAAGTAGGTCGCCGAAGGCACGGATAGAAAAAAGAAATAGGGTTTAAAACCTAAGGAATCACTCATGAAAAAAGACTACTCCGAAGTTAAAAGTAAACTAAGAAGCCAAGAATGGTTCAACAACCCCCACAACATGGGCATGACCGCCGTCTACGTCGAACGCTTCATGAACTACGGCTGGACCCGCGAAGAACTCCAATCCGGCAAACCCGTCATTG
>JABIFK010000667.1 GCA_018650745.1 Candidatus Latescibacterota bacterium
ACATTCAAATCCATCACCACAGGTCTCTTTGTCGTGGTCTTCATCAATCTCTGGGTCACATATGCAGAGACAGTCATTCACGCATCACGGTTAAGCCTTAGCGTATTCCAACTGACATTGATGGCTGTTTTCCTAGTCTTAATTCTTGTCATCAACCCCCAACTGAAGAGGGGGTCCACGCGTTTCATGTTCACACGCCCCGAACTGATGGCCATTGTTGCCATAGGCATGGTCGGAAGCGTCGTACCCGCTTCAGGTATAACGGGTTTTCTGGTCGGCGTTATCTCCACACCCTTTTATTTTGCCACCCCAGAAAACAGCTGGGCAGATTTCTATCACCCCAATCTGAACAGTTGGATGGTCCCCACTCAAGCCGAAGCCGTACGCGGTTTCTTCGAAGGCCTTCGCCCAGGCCAACAAATTCCTTGGTCCGTTTGGTTCATTCCCCTCAGTTGGTGGGCAACACTCATCGCAGCCATATTTGCCGTGTCTGCCAGCGTCATGGTGATTCTGAGACGTCAGTGGGCAGACAACGAAAAGCTGGCCTATCCTTTGGTTGCCGTGCCTGAAAATCTCATCGCTGGGGACCAACGCTTCCCCGACATATTCTACACCCCCCTCTTTTGGCTCGGGGCAGCCGTTCCCTTTTCTTTATTGGCGTGGAAAAGTCTCTCGTGGTTTTACCCGCTTCTGCCCATTCTCGATGTTTTTCCCAACGCAGGTAAATTCTACTTTACCCGTTATTCGCCACATATCCAAATCGAGCCGATGAACTGTTTCACCATTGGTTTTGCCTACTTTGCCAACCTCCAAGTTTTATTTAGTGTCTGGTTTTTCTTTCTTTTGCATGTCGTAGAGGGCGGTATTTTCAATCGTATCGGATATCAGATCCAAACGTCATCTGACTCGTTCAGTGCCGATCCCCCCACCCAAGCTTACCAGTGTTTTGGGGCCTTAGCGTGCTTGGTCATTTGGCGCTTATGGGTCGCACGAAACCATCTGCTCACCGTTTTAGAAACAGCAATGGGTCGCCAACCAGAAGACCACCGCGAAGTCTTGTCTTATCGCACAGCGCTCATCGTCCTCATTCTTGGATTAATTTACGTCTTCTACTGGCTCAACAGTGCAGGAATGGACGTCGTAACAGCAGGACTGATGATTGCGGCTGCAAGTGTCATCTATATTGGTATTGCACGGATTGTCACCGAAGCAGGTTTGGTGTACGCAGGCGCAACGATCACACCCCAAGCCTTTGCAATGGACATTCGGGGCACGGTGGGTCTCTCGCCACAAACATTGACAGCCGTAGCACTTTCTTACGGCCTTGTCGACTATATGCGAGGGCTGTTCACACCCGCTGTTGCACACGCAGTTCAAATAGGTGATGGTTTGGGTGCCAATAAACGTAGGCTCCTATTTTGGATTTGTATCAGTATTTTGCTGGGCCTTCTCGCCTCCGTGACATTCACGCTCTATTTGGGGTATACCCACGGCGCATACAACTTTCCCCGATTCCCATTTTTTAGCGGTGATCCCAAAAATGTCTTTCGCAGCACCCTCGTCCAAATGCGTACCCCACAAGCCGCAGATCCCAATCGCTTGATCTTTTTTGGCATTGGCGCTGGCCTCATGGCGTTGCTCACCTTTTTACGGTATCGATTGTCCTGGTGGCCCTTACACCCTATCGGTCTGGCGCTTTCATCTGCAGACAACACCGCACATTTGGTCATGCCCGTCTTCATTGCTTGGGCCGCAAAATCTATTATCATGAAAGTGGGCGGGGTGCAACTCTATCAGCGTGCCCAACCCGTGTTTCTTGGACTCATCGCAGGTTATACCGCGGGTGTGGTCTGGTGTTTTGTGATTGATGTCATCTGGTTCCCTGGCCAAGGGCACATGGTGCATAACTGGTAAACATAAAAAAAGCCCGTCAGATGACGGGCTTTTTTTAACGAACCGATGTGGGAATCAAGTCCCAAATATTGTCTCGAGCAGCGTGTAGTCTCAACAGAGCCAAAGGCGCGGGATCATCCACCAAGGCAATTCCATCTGAAACAAAATAGCCATCTCTAAATCGCTCACCTAAGATATTCTCTGCCACACGCTCTGCCAAATTGAGAAAGACATCCAATTGCGTACACGCATAAAGTTCTATCAGAGCATGAATTGAGTCGGCATCTGCACAAGCGGTTTCTAAATTTGCTTCTCCATCAAAATCGCCCAACCCGTTGCCCC
>JABIFK010000669.1 GCA_018650745.1 Candidatus Latescibacterota bacterium
GTCGCTGGCGGCAACAATAGGACCGTCGGCTTTTTCGAGCACCTTGGTGATATACGGTTTTTTCTGCCGCTTGGTGGGGTGCAACATGTTCCAGCGTTCTACTTCAAGGGCATCGCGTCGGAGCTCTTTGTAGCTGGTGACGCTCCAGACATCGGCTGAGACATTAAATTGATCGGCAAGGATCTCTTGTGCGCGTAGTGTTTCTCGTAATATAGAGGCACTGCCAAACAACTGTAATTTGAGTTGGCCTTTTTGGGCCTTGTGAGGCTTGAGTGGATAGATGCCCTTTAAGATACCCTCTTCGGCGCCTTCTGGCATCTCGGGATGTTGATAGTTTTCATTGCCCAGTGTGAGATAATAATAGATGTCTTCCTGATCCTGATACATGCGCCGGATGCCATCTTGAATGATCACTGCAATTTCGTATGCATAGGCGGGATCATAGGCAATGCAGTTTGGAATGGTTGATGCCAAGAGGTGGCTGTGACCATCTTCGTGTTGCAACCCTTCACCGTTGAGAGTGGTGCGGCCTGCTGTGCCGCCGAGCAAAAAGCCCTTGGCACGAATGTCACCTGCCAACCACATCAAATCACCGACACGCTGAAAACCGAACATAGAATAGTAGATATAGAATGGTATGGTATTGACGCCGTGTGTGGCATAGGCTGTGCCTGCACAAATAAAGGATGACATGGCACCGGCTTCATTGATGCCTTCTTCTAAGAGCTGGCCATCTTTGGCTTCTCGGTAATAACTGATGTTGCCTGCATCAACGGGTTCGTAGTTTTGACCCACGTGAGAATAGATGCCCACTTGTCTAAAGAGGGAATCCATACCAAAGGTGCGGGCCTCATCGGGAATGATGGGGACCAACAATTCGCCAATCTCTTTGTCGCGACAGAGTTTAGAAAACAAGCGTGCAAAAGCCATGGTCGTTGATGCTTCGCGATCACCTGTGCCTTTGAGGGCCTCGTCAAAAGATTCAAGAGGAGGCGCTGTAAGGGGTTTGGCCAATACTTGTCGGCTGGGCAAATAACCGCCCATTTCTGCGCGTCGTTTTTTGAGGTATTGAATTTCGGGGCTGTCTTCGGGGGGCCTATAAAAAGGCGCCTCGCCCACTTCTTCATCTGAAATGGGTATGTCGAAGCGTCGTTTGAAGTGACGCATTTCGTCTTCTTCGAGTTTCTTTTGGCCGTGGGTCATGTTGCGACCTTCACCGGCTTCGCCCAATCCATACCCTTTGATGGTTTTGGCCAGAATCACGGTGGGTGCCCCTTTGTGCTGAACGGCGGCATTGTAGGCGGCATATACTTTTTCGGGGTCGTGCCCACCCCGGCGCATTTTTTGGAGTTGCTCATCTGAGAGATGTTTGACCATTTTGAGCAATTCGGGGTCTTTGCCAAAGAAGTCTTTGCGAATGTACTCACCTGATTCAACGGTGTATTTTTGATATTGGCCGTCGATGACTTCTGCCATGCGGGCTTGGAGCGTGCCATCGGTGTCTTTTTCCAAAAGGGGATCCCAATCGTCCCCCCAAATGACTTTGATCACATTCCAACCGGCACCGCGAAAGCCTTTTTCGAGTTCTTGGATAATTTTGCCATTGCCACGAACTGGGCCATCGAGACGTTGCAAATTGCAGTTGATGACAAAAATGAGGTTGTCGAGTTTTTCTCGTGATGCGAGATTAATGGCACCCAAGGTTTCGGGTTCGTCTGTTTCACCATCACCCAAAAAAGCCCATACTTTGGAATCGTGGGTTGTTTTGAGGCCACGGTCTTCAAGGTAGCGATTAAACCGTGCCTGATAAATGCTCATAATGGGACCTAAGCCCATTGAGACCGTTGGGAACTGCCAGAAGTCTGGCATCAACCAGGGGTGAGGATAAGAGGATAAACCACCGGGTGTGCGCAATTCGCGTCGGAAGTTTTGCAAGTGCTCGGTGGTGAGGCGGCCTTCGAGAAAAGCGCGTGAATACATGCCAGGAGATGCGTGGCCTTGGAAGAAGACTTGGTCGCCTGACGATTCGCCATTGGGTGCTTTGAAGAAATGGTTTTGAGCGACTTCATATAGTGTAGCTGCCGATGCAAAAGTTGAGATGTGACCGCCAATGCCGTCGGCTTCCTTGTTTGCGCGGGTGACCATGGCCATGGCGTTCCAACGCACGAGGCTTTTGATGCGGCGTTCAATTTCTCTGTCACCCGGATAGGGCGGTTGTTTGTCACGAGGGATGGTGTTGGTGTAAGCGGTATTAGATGTAAACGGAAGGTCTACACCCATATTGTCTTTGGCTTCTTTTTCAAGCTTATCGAGCATGTAACGCACTCGGTCTGGCCCATGTTGTTGCAAGAGGAAGGCCAGTGATTCGATCCATTCTTGTGTTTCGATTGGATCTGCATCGGGTATGTGATTGGAGACGACCTGATCGGGCATATGGAGATCCTTATGTGATTGCCAGGTAGGGCTTCGCCTGGTCGTGGCGTTCTCTTGATGTAAACGCCGTTGGATGGTTCACATATATATGGTGCGGTTAAAATATGGGTGCGACAATGTGTATCTTCAGAAGGGTATAATTTACTCCCCAAATGCACAGTTGTCAACTTTGTGGCTATAGGCTAGATGAGGAAATCAAAAAACCCCATGAATATTTTTGCAATTAAATGTATTAATAACAATGTATTGTGTTTTTAGTTGACCGTTCGGTAAAGTTTATGATTTTTATTTGGATCTGAGTACCCAATTTGTTAAAGTGGTGAATCTGTGGTCAAAAATAAAAAGTCTCAGACAACGAAATTTCCGTTGCCTGAGACCGAAAAGCGAGAAGTAATTGAGCAAGGTTTGTCAGACGCTTGGAAAGTCCACTATTTAATGATCACAAACGTACCCTTTTGCATTTTGCCCATACTCTCTGGCATGAGGGAGGTGACGCGCCAGAAGTAGATGCCGGAGAATACGGCGTCGTTTGATGCATGGCCGAATGTTTCTTGATCCCATCGCAGTTCGGCTTGGCCGGAATCATTGTTGAAGTCTTCCCAACCTTTCTGTCCGGTGACGTCAAAAACTTCGAGTTTTGCGCGTTGGGGCAAGTTGGTGAACCGGATACGTGGTGAATGACTGTAACTGTGTAGATCGTCGTTGATCTTAAAGGGATTGGGCACGACTTTGATGCGTTTTTCGAGGCGGTCGAAGGTGCCGCTTAAGGGAAGTTTGGGGATGAGGCCACCCCGACCTCCAATAATTGCACCACCTCCGGGGCCAGATGAGCTTTCGAGAACGGAAACGGGTCCTTGGCTTTTCCAATTGGCGTGTCCAGAATCGTAATAACGGACAGAGTACCAGTTGGGGAATCCAACGCGTGAGCGTGGGTCAGCGAATTCATAGAGGCCGGGTACTTCGGCACCCGCATGAGGATCAGTGGGGGGATAGCTCACATTTTCGTGGATGGGCACGCCGTAGCTGCTGTGCCAGGTTGCGTCGGGATCAAATGATACGTTTGTTGGCAATGAACCTGCTTGGGCATCTTCAAAAGAAAATTCGGTTACAAATTCATATGGGCCTTGATTTTCTGTTTGGCTGCGATAGATACGATACCCACGTAGGTCTTGGGCTTCATCACCTGTGTAATCGGGGTCGGGAGAGTCTTGGCCGAATGATGACCATGAAATCACCGTTTGTCCGTCTTGGTTTAATCTCGAATTGAGTTTGATGTTGGGCGGTTGATTGGGCATGTCGTAGCCCCAGTTGTAAACATCGATTGCCCGTTGGAAGTGGCGAAACATGGCTTCTTCGCCGGCGGGCAACTCTTGCTGTCTTTCACTTAAGCTGGCCGTACGTGTGAGCCCATCGTACAGGTTTATCCATGCAAAATCGAAGGGGCGAGCATAGCGTTTGTAGTCTGAAAATTTCGTACTTTGAGATCCCATACCACCTACATAAGCGACAATCGTTTTGCATTTTTCGCCGGGTTCAAGGTCGTATGGGCCAAAAGTCATAAATTCGACCCATTCGTCGGGATGGTCGGGTTCTGATGGGTGTTCTGATGTGGTTAGAGCATCGTAGATTTGTGCATCGGCATGGGTGTTTGGGTGTGGGTAACCGAGGGATTGATGGTCAATGAATCTGTGAAAGGAAACTGCTGCGGGTTGTTGTGTGCTTTCGTCAATCGCTGTAGCTGGATTATCGTGGGGAGAAACATAGGTTTCGGGGTCGGGACCGCCGTAGGTATTAAAGGGGGGCAAGGCATCGATGACACCCAGACCAAAATAAGCCGCATGTTGCAACAACCCAGGTTTGACCCAGGCCTGTGTGGTGCGAATCCTTTCTTTTGCAAAGGCTGGTACATAAGGGTCGCCCCAGTCGTTGTGTGAAAAATCGAGATCGGAGCTGTCGCCGTCGTGTGCATAGAGGATCGAATGGCCTTGTTGTGCGAGGTCTTTGCCCACAGATAATCCTGCGGGTTTGTCTCTGCCAAGGGGGGCACTGCCGTCGAGATAGTTGGGGGCGCCAGTAAACCTTACATAGTTGTCTGCAGATTTGCGATCGTTGATACCCTGCCAATTGTGTGACCCTTCGTACCAGGATGCGGCCATTGAGGACCCAAACCGGTTGCGCAACACCATGTAAACACCTTCTGCACGTTCAGTGCCAGTGTTTTCTACGACGTTTTCGACAATGTAAAAATCGTTGTAATCATCGTGGCCCCAGGAAAACCATCGACGGGTCCATCGCAGGTTTTGCGTGTTGGAGCGCCCACCCTGAATGCCGATCATTTCGGGGAAGTCATCTGATGATAATGTTTCGATCCGCGGTAGTGCTTGTCGCCGTTCCAATTCGTTTGATGCAATGCGTTCTGAAAAAGGTTGGCCGGAATTGTAGCGGTTGAATCGAAAATTCCAGATCATTGCAGGTACCGCGTTTCCCCCTCCGTCCTCCATGTCTGGACTTGACCCTTGCATTCCGCCTAATGTTGGTGAATAAGTAGAGAAGATAAGAACATTAGCAATTATATTCCTGACAGTGCGGTCCATCGTAGCTTCGAAGTTTCCAGTGTTAAAATTTATTATGTTGAGTGCTGATTTTCGGTGGTCAAGAGTGCCGATATAGGCTTCTGGGTAAGACTGCGGCGTATGGATAAAGGCCTTCACATCCTTTGAATTTTTCAAACTGCCTACCGTAGATACAAGGGGCTGGCTGTTCGTTTTACTCAGGACCCAGAAGCCTTCACCTGCCGATGTCTGTTTAGAATTCCATCCAGAACGTATAAGTCCACCTGAATAGCTGACTGCTGAATGTCCAAACGGATAAGAAAAACTAACCGGGACAGTACTTTTCTTCCCGTTATCAGGTTTTCCGGAACGACCTATGTTATAGAGGTAATGGCCAATGGCATTTCGATTCATTCCTGATGGGTATTCCTGAGCAATGGGTTGTCCAAAGAGCAGGAAGATGATGATGGGGACATAAAAAAAAGGTCGAAATTTTATCATGTTATTCCTTTTGAAAAGGCTTGCTGGAACACGAAGGGCACGAAACCACTCCCCCAATAACACCCACACGAAAAATACGAAACTGCACCCCGCCTAACTGCTGAAACACGGAGAGACAGTGATTGGTGCAAATGGCACCTGATCTCATTCAAATGTGTCGCTTTTTTCTGTAAATGCAGAATCCAATCTACCACTGGAGACTTAGGCTGAAGGTGATTTCTCGGGGGGAATCCCAGTAGTTGTTGATGTCGAATGTTTCGCCATAGGTCAGCAAGTCGGCATCGGTGGGCACGGCACCTTCGATGCCCCCGCGCTGGTAGTCGCTTTCTCTGAAGTTGATTGCGTCTTCTGGGTGTCGAGATCGCACATCGCGTTGATTAAACAAGTTGAATACTTCAACAGCCAAGGTCAATGAGCGCGTTGTGTGGAAGTTGAAGCCTTTTTCTACATTGAGATCGACGCGGGTATGCATGGGGCCTGATTTTATGTCTCGGTTGAGTTCTGTACTGTCGGTCAACTGGACACTGGCTTGACTGTTACCCACTCTGTTTGATTCAAAGGGAGTGCCTGTAAAGATTCTGTAGACTAAGTTTGCACGCAGATTGCCCACTGCTTTGCCTTTTAATGGGCCGAACTCTTTTGGTGTTGCAAACAAAAAGGTCATGTTGCCAAAAAACCGCCTGTCTTTGGGAAGATCGGTGTTGCGTTGACTCTCTCTTAGCGAGTAGCGCATTGTAAGATTGGCTTCGCCCGTGCCAGGATAACCGGGTGTGTTGTTGACGTGTTCCCAATAGGCACGGTCATCATCATCATAAAATGAATCATAAAAAAGGATGTCGTTTCTGCCGTCGGCGACAAACACGCCTTCTTCGGCATGATGCCCGCGCTCGCTTGCCCAGCTGTTGGCAGTTGCACCATTACTTCCTGCTAATCCCATGTTGATTGTTGCATTGGCCGCATATTCATTGACATAGTAATTGGGATCTTCTCCCTCAAGAAAATGTTTGACTATATTCAGGCCAATATTCGTGGCGTCTACAATTTCTTTTGATTCTGGATCTCTTCCCAATTCCTGTGATAATCGCGTTTGAGCGTTCTGGATGGTGTTGTAATCTCGTCTCGCTTTCTCCTGAAGCGTGACAGGGATTTCTGCACCTGTCGTTGGGTCAATGTCAAAGGTGTTCCAATAATGTCCATGGGCAACAAAAAGAGAGTCTGCAAAGACTCCCCTGGGAAGATTGGCAAGGGAACCCTGGGTTGCCCACTGTACATTGATGCCGGCGTGAAAGGCAAACAGATTTGAAAAACGCTTCTTGAGATTGAATTCCAAACCACGGGCGTCGCGGAATTGGGCAGCATAAAATGTTGGCAAGCTAAAACCCAAACCACGAGCGCCCGGATCTGACCAGCTTATTGTGCCCTCTTGCACGCCATTTTGAGAACGTTTGTAATAGGAGGTCAGCCCGAGTACATAATCGCCTGCAAAATTCCAATCGAAACCCACTTCAAATGACTCGGTTTCTTCGGGTGGTAAATTGGGATTGTTATGTCCCTCTGGTGGTCGGTTGCCTTCGCTGGATCTTTTAAATCCAGAGAATGAATTCCAGCGCTCACCCGAATCGATAACACCATTGCCGTTGAGGTCATTGTCTGTTGCTTGCTGGCTTGTCCATGAATTGTAATACAGCCCAAGAAAATTGGGGGGTTGGGCAAATTTGCCATAAAAGAAACGCACCAGAGATCTTTCGGTAACCGGATGTGATATGCCCAGGCGCGGGCTGATGGTGCGAATGGTTGGGCCTCGCGTGGTTGGCATTTGGCGTGCTCGCGTGAGGGTTTCGTACATTGGTGCATTGCCAAAATTTAGAGCGTCTATGATGGATGTGTTTTGAAAAAATAGGTCTGCACGCACTCCGATGTTGACGATCATGCCGTCGAGTTCGATTTTGTCTTGCGCGTAAAGGGCAAACTGATAGGGTGTTACACCTTTGTTTTCTTGGCCGGGCAGGAAGTCTGTGTCTTCTAATGTGCGTCCATACCAGCCGACCATTCGCGTGGTTGGGTCTTCGGATTGGTAGCGTTGGTACCAGTTGTTAAAGCGCGTGAATTCTAACCCTGCTTTGAGAAAGTGTCGTTTGTCAACTTGGCTTGAAAGATCTGCTTTGAGGGTGAGCCTGTTGCGTGAGAAACGTTCGAGTAAAAACGCATCACTATAGATGTTGTAAAACCCTGATTGGTCGGTGATTGGAAATTGGGATACGGCCTCGGAGACGTGATCCATGTTAGAAGGGATTGGGACACCACTTGTATCACGTTGACTGGATGAATGGGAGAGTTTGATTTCGTAGAAGGTTTTGTTTGAGAGCATATGTGTTAGGTTCACATACAGCAGGCGATCTTTATCGTCATATCCGCCCACTGGCGCGGGATTGTTCAGAAAGAGATTGCGGCCGTTTTTACGGACGTCGCGTTGCCCTGCGTCACCTGGGCCTTCTAATGCGCCCTGCCGAAAGTCGTAGAGACCGCCTACTCTGAGTTTGATATTTTGTGAGAGCGTATGGGTCAGTTTTAATGAGGTGTTTAGGTTGAATGGCGAATGCAGGTTTGGACCTGGCAGTGCAACAGGTACGCGCTGCCATCGACTGCTCGCAAAAAACGAGGTGTTGTTCTTCAATGGGCCTGATGTGTTGCCTTCTATATATTGGCCTGAAACACCCGTATAGTCGGCGCGGTTGTGCGCTTGCACACTGCTGCCGTCTGGTAGGGTGACAGTTTCTGCTACCCAGGCTGGGTCGTTCCACTGCGTATTATCCCGATGCGTGGGTGAGTCGTAGACGTTTTGTCCCCAGTGTTTTTTTCCGGCTGGTGTGAACCGATAGTCGATCAGACCACGATATTGGTAGTTGCCGTCGCGCGAGACCACATTGACGACACCGCCTAAGGCATTGCCATATTCGGCGTTCATGCCGCCTGCGACAACGGTGAGTTCTTGAATGGATAGGCGATTGAAGTTTCTATAGACGCGTGTTTCAACGTGATCAGTAGTTGGAAGCGGAATACCATCGAAATAATAGGCGATGTCTTCGGGGTCTCCTGCACGCAAGGTGATCTCTTCGCCATTTTCATCAACCGTGACACCGGCTTGCAATTCGATAAATTCTTCGAGGGTGCGTACGATGGAAAGCGATTCGATGTCTTCGCCACGGATAACATACATGCTGGTGGTTTTGTCGGGTTCTACGGCTGGCATGTTTGCTTTGGTGGCCAACATGCCCCAACTGGTTTGACCGCTTTGGGCTTCAACAACTATTTCCCCCATTTGCAAGGGGGCTTCTTTGAGTATGAAAGAGATGTTGGTGGTAAAATCGGAAGTGACGCGAACTTCGGTTTTGTATTGGGTTTCGAAACCGATCAATTGTGCGCTGAGGGTATGGGGGCCGGGTTCGACGGAGAGGAGAAAAAAGATGCCTTCTTCATCGGTGGTGGTACCGCGCATTGAGCCTTCGATGATGATGCCTGCACCGGGCAACGGGAGGCCATCGGTGTCGGTAATTTGGCCCGTGATTTTGCCGTGGGTGCCGGCGAAGGGCGAAGTAAAAAGTAAAAAGTAAAAAGTAAAAAGTAGAAGCAATGTGTAGGGTGTAAAGAGGGGATAGGATGCAAGGTGGGACGTGGTAAATGGGGTAGGGCTTTGGGTGTGCTCTACACGGGATGACGTGGGATTAAGTTGGATGTTGGTTGTATTCCATTTATACCAGATCATGCGAGAACCCTTTTTTTAACGATAAATAATGCCCTTGGTCACATCTGTGACCCCCGACAGAGACAAGCAACCATAGAAATAATTAGCATGTTTTGTGCCATTTATTAGTTTCTTTTATTTGAAATAAAAACAGGTGGTTATGTTTTGGTGAATTGGTAGAAGCCATTTTGGGTGTATCTGATCAGATACTGAGTGTATCCGATTGGATACACAAAAAATCCCTCGGAACGGGTTGTTCCGAGGGATTTTTTATTGAATCGGCTGATTATATAATGCCTGCCAGCTCTTGCAACATCTGCCAGTTCTTGAGGCGGTCTTCTTGTCCTAATAAAAGGGCCTCTGACGCATTGCCGTCTTCATCGAAGTGTTTGGAGAAACGGCCTTCGGTACGGGCAAATTGTATGAAATCGACGGTTTCACCGGTTTTACGAACGGTATACCAATCGTCATTTACGGCCGGATTGCCTCGGAGGCTTAGGCGTTCTTTGATGCGCTCACCCTGGGTGGGGTCATAAATGAAAATGGGAAATGCGCGTGATTCCATGGCCAACTTGGCTTGGTGGGCCGCCATATGATCACCCACACCATGCTCGGGTTGGCAGGTGGTATAGACGCTGATAACGGAAGGGCCTTTGTAGGCGTTGGCAGCTACAATTGCCCGATAAAAATGATTGGGCAATGTGCAGATGGTTTGGGCAACAAATACATCGGGGTGCATCATACAGATTTGCCCCAATTCTTTACGGCGTTCTGTTTTGCCCGGAATGGCCGAACCGTGAACCGACATTTTGGCATTTTGCCCGGTGAATGTTGCCGTGGAGGCTTGCCCACCCGTGTTTGAATAGACTTGGGTATCCAGCACAATCACATTGATATCCATGCCGGACATCATCATACGTGAAAGGGCTTGAAAACCGATGTCGAGCATGGCGCCGTCACCACCGATCACCCACAGTTTTTTGTCTTGCCAGCCCATTTGATCCCAGCGTGCACGCACGCCCATTGCGTCGGTGGGGCCATTTTCAAAGAGAGAATTTGTCCACGGTATGGTATAAGGATTGTAGGGATACGTTGAGGTATAGACCGTATTGCACCCTGTTGATGCGACCAGGCCGACATTGTCTGGGCCATGAATAAAACCTGTTGCTGCTAACATCATACGCAAAGCTGTGGCTTCACCGCAGCCCATACACGATCCTGCGCCACCTACGTAGAGCAACGATTTTTCGGCCAACATCATATCTTGGACTGATTTTTCGATGAGATATTCTGGAGGGGATTCGGGCAGGTCGTTATAAAACTTCCAACCCGACCGATACTCTTCAAGGTTTTCGGGTGTTTTGTCTATCATTTTGAGGGCATCTTTGTCAGAGCAAACTTCGACACACTCGGCACAGCCTTTGCATTTTGTTGGGTCGATAAAAATACCAAAATACGCGCCTTCTTTTCCCTTTTTTTCAAAATTTTTGTGGTATTTGGCCGTTTCGACAAACTGCTTTCTGAGATATTCTTTTTGATCGGGATCGGTTGTTTTGGCCAACAGTTTATCCAGCTCTTCTTGTGTGGCAATTTTTCCGAGAATGGCTGTGTCTGGGCATTCGGTGACACAATCCATACAGCCCACGCAATTCTCGGGAATGAACTCAGGAATTTCGGGGGCAATATAGCTAAAGTCGCGCAAGGCGCCACTGCCGGGTGCCATAAGACTTCTTGCCACAGTGAGATCGGCAGGCAGGCCTTGTTCGCCGGTGCCGGTATTGTAGCCACCGACAATGCGTTCGTTGAAATCTTCTATATTGAGTAGGGTCTCAAAATTGGGGGGCGTTAATCCATCTTCGTTATCAAGATCAATTGCAAAATCTGATGCGCCATTTTTATCGGTGGTGGCCATCTTGTTCTCCTTGATAGGCTTCCAAAATTAGGGTCCAATCTTTATCATTCTTTTAGCCAACAGCAATACAACCGAGGGTGTGATTGTCTTTTTAAGGGACGGTGCTTTCAATAATTTCGCGTGGGATTTCAAGTACTTCGTTATAACCACGTCGAATGGCACCCATGTTGGCGGCTACAATATCTGTGCCTTTGCGCCCCCAATATTTGGTCACTGCTTCTTCTACTTTTTCAAACAACTCTTCTTCTGACAAGTTGAGTTCTTCTTTAAAGGGCGTGTGTTTGAGAAATATGCCCAGCAAAACAATGCCCTGGAAGCGTTGCATCAGGTCGGGTGTGGGGGCTTCTTCAAGGGCAATTTTGATTGCGTTGAGACCCAAGGGTTTGATGTTGTGTTCGCGAATGAGTGCTTTGGCATGATCGGGCACATATTCCCATATTTTGGCTGGGTCTGTATGCGGGCTTTGAATAAAGATCATGCCCCCGTCAATAACGCCGGCCAATGGATTGGCTGTGTTGAACGCATTGACATCATTGAGCGGCACAAAATCGACCACTTCGAGTTCACAATGGGTTCGAATGGGTTCACTGGCTGCTGTCAGATAATATGTGGTGGGCAGCCCCTTTTTTTCTGAACCATATTTGGGATAGGCTTGTACTTTAAGGCCCAAGTTGGCCAGGAGGGTTGCAATGACTTTGTTGGTGGTTACAGAACCATATCCACCCACAGAATGACCCCGCATCGCAAATGCACCCGTGGGTCGGGTATCGGGATCGGCTTCTCGTTTAAGCGCCAATGGATGATCTATGCCCAAAGCAAAAAATGGTTTGGGTACATCGGCCATGAGGTTTTTGATGGTGGCAATAAAATCACCCGGTCGCACATCGCGGCTGCCCAAACCGGCCACGCCAGAAAATATTTTGGGCATGGTGTCAATGTCGCCGTTGACAATGGCATCGGCAAAGGCCGACTTGATTTCTGCGGTGAGTGGATTTGATTGGGCAAGAGGGTTGTCCATACGCTCGACAATGGCAATGCCTTTGGCATGTTTGAGCGCTTCAACAATCTGACGGCCCGGGAAGGGGCGGAAAGAGGTGACATGTAAAGCGCCCACATTCATGCCATCATTCTCACGCATCCAATCAACGGCTATTTCGGCTGTTTCGAGCATACTGCCCATACCCACAATAACATATTCGGCATCTTCTGTGTGGTATGTATCAATGAGGTCATACTGACGACCGGTTTGCTTGTAAAATTCATCCATTGCAATTTGTAAGAGATCGGGTATACGGTCGTAGAAATAACGCTGTGCAATTTTTCCTTTCATATAACTGTCTTGGTTTTGCACCACGCCACTCATAATGGGGTTGTTGGTGTCCATGAGGTTGTGAATGCGATCTTCAGGTTTGCCGATATAGGCTTCCATCATTTCGGGTTCGATGGCCATCACATTTTGAACGGTATGTGTGGTCAAAAATCCATCCATGATATTCATAAATGGGGTCTGGGTGTCTTCGGCAACACGGCGAGAGATCAATGCCAGATCCATCGCTTCCTGTGTGTTTCGTCCAAAAAGCATGCCCCAACCGCAATCGGACACCGCCATTACATCATCGTGACCGGCGTGTACATTGAGAGAATGTGATGTGAGTGCACGCGCGCCAATGTGAAAGACTGCAGGTAACCGTTTACCTGAAATGGTATAGAGTACCTCTTTCATCAGTACCAGACCTTGGCCCGATGTAAAGTTTGTCACACGACCGCCTGCAACGGCAAAAC
>JABIFK010000472.1 GCA_018650745.1 Candidatus Latescibacterota bacterium
AAACCCGTGCAACACATACACAGTAGCTTCGCACACACCCCCGCTCATCAACAAACGTTGAAACTGAAAGCCCTTATTCTTTTGCTCAAGTTCCTGTGCCAATGTGTGAACCGCATATTCAACCTTCGGGTCAAAAACACTCATACGATCTCCCACCCGAATCACTGGCCCATTCCCAATTTCAGCACCTGGCAACTCCATGCTGGTCTCCAGCACAATCAAAGGCACCTTCTTTGGTACGGTCTTCGCCGCCACAATCCCACCCGCCCCAACCAAACCCACTTCCTCGGCACGTGTAAACACCCCCCACAAATCGGCTTCGGCCTTCTCTTTTTGAAGCTTGTCTAACACAGCCAAAATGGCTGCACAACTGGCCAAATTATCAGCCCCTTTTGTGCGGAACAAATCACCATCAATCTCCACAGGTTTTAATCCCCAATACCCAAATACCCCTTCAACGCCTGACAATGCCTTTTGTGCACGAATTTCAAACACCTTGCCATCGCCCAATGCCGATGTCACACGCCCAGACAATTGTTCATCACCATCGATAAGGGTCACACGGCTGCCCGGAAAATGGTTGGGATCACACCCTCCTAACCAACGCGCCTTCAAATCGCGCCCAGTAGCCTCCAACACTTCAAAGCCAGGATGGTCCATATGCGCCGTCAATGCCACAGGTTTGGGATCTTTTCCATGTGTATAACGCACAACCAAATTGCCATATTTATCTGCCTTAAGCGTCAAGCCGCGTTTCTTTGCAAATGCTTGGATAAAAGCAGACACAGCACCTTCTTTATAGGGTGCTGTAGGTAGAGACAAAAGGTCGGTAAACAGTTTTTGTGTTTGTTTGTTCATAAATCAACCTCGATGTTTTCAATTATCTGCACATAGGAAACTACCGTAAATCCACCAACCAAGAAACCTTTAAAAAATCGTTGGAGCAGGCCCCCTGCCTGCCCATTCCTTAGGTCACAAAGTTGGGCATCCACAGGGGGATGCCCCTCCAGGCTAAAGCATCTGAACATGAAACTTCACAGCTATCTTTTTATGTATTAAATAGCTTTAATATCGCACAATATGTACCGAGCCAGAATCAAGAGCAAGACAAATAAAAACCCCACCTGGATCGACCAGATGGGGTTTTTAAATACAGCAATAACCAATGATTATTGGGCCATATCTTTAAGCTTTTTCAAAGCAGAAATACGCACACGCACGCTGGCGGGTTTGGCTTTGAACATTTGCTCTTCACCTGTGAAAGGATTGACACCCTTGCGTGCTTTTTGAGCAGGCTTTTTCACAGTTTTAATTTTCAACAAACCGGGCAACACAAATTCGCCGATACCACGTTTGTTCACATGACGGCCAATGACGCCAGCCAAAGAATCGAGCACTGCGCCAACTTCTTTGCGCGCAACACCCGTTTCCTCTGAAATGGCATTCAACATTTGTGTCTTTGTCATACGTTCTTTAACTGATGCTGGTGTTTTAGCCATGATTTTCTCTCCCCAAGTAAATATGGCGTTAATGATTCGACCGCCCATAAGCGGTCACGTTGTTTTCAAATCAAGTCATACAAGTATAATCACCGAACCGTTCCAGTGTCAAGAAAAGAATGTGTTTCTACCCTATATTTTAAGGCTCTAATAAGATTTAGTGCCATTTTTTTCATTTTGGAGGCTCGAAATACATCCAAAAGATTTTGTTTCTGACAAATTTGATCCTCTGCGGTATATTGAAATTGTGCTATCCAGATCATAAATCACGAACTCAAGAGGGCACTATGTCAGCCTTACCCTTTATAGACGATCTGAAAACAAATCTAAAAACGGATCAAATTCTCACCGAACCCGAAGACCTAAATGTTTATTCTTTTGATGGTACGGCAACCTTACACCAGTTGCCAGTCTGTGTGGTCATGGCAGAAAATACCGATCAAGTCGTCCACACACTCAAAACAGCTCACAAACATCAAATTCCCGTTGTCACACGCGGCTCGGGTACAGGGCTCAGCGGCGGGGCGGTGCCCACTCCCGGCTGCATTGTTCTTTGTGTGGCACGTATGAACAACATATTAGAAATTGACACACGCAACCTCACCTTAACAACAGAACCCGGTGTCATCACCCAAAACATCTTTGATGCCGCAACCTCAGAAGGGTTGTTTTACCCCCCCGACCCTGGCTCTATGAAAATCTCCACCATAGGTGGCAACGTGGCCAACAACTCAGGTGGTTTGCGCGGTTTAAAATATGGTGTCACACGCGATTACGTCATGGCCCTTGAAGTGGTTTTGTCTGACGGACGGATTCTCAAGACAGGCACAAAGTGTGTCAAAGATGTCGCAGGATTCACACTCAAAGATCTATTTATTGGCTCCGAAGGCACCTTGGGTGTCATCACACAAATCACGCTTAAACTCATTCCACAACCCAAAACTAAAAAAACCATGCTCGCATTATATGACAGCATGGAAGATGCAGCAGAAACCATCTCTGCCATTATTCGAAATAAAATCGTGCCTTGCACCCTCGAATTTCTCGACAGCACAACCGCAAAATGTGTCGAAGACTACGCCCACGTGGGCTTGCCCACAAACGTTGGGGCCGTTCTCCTCATGGAAGTAGATGGACACCCCGCAGAAGTAGACGAACAAACCGAACAAATCATGACCATTGCCAAAGAACACAACGCAACCGATATACGCTTAGCAACCGACAATGCCGAAGCCCTGCAACTGGCCACTGCGAGACGATCTGCCCTGAGTGCCTTGGCACAATTGGCACCCACAATTTTCCTAGAAGACGTCACAGTCCCGCGCAGTGAACTGGCCAAAATGGTCGCCTACGTACAAGAAACAGCCGAACGCCACAATGTCAAAGTAGGTACCTTTGGTCACATGGGTGATGGCAACCTACACCCCACCTTTTTAACCGATGAGCGCAAGCCCGAAGAAATACACCGTGTTGAATTGGCACTCAAAGACGTAGCCGAATATGCCGTTAAACTCGGTGGTACCATCACAGGTGAACACGGCGTTGGATTGGCAAAAAAATCATTCTTACCCGATGCTCTGGGGCCTGTTGCGATGGATATTTTACGACAGGTCAAGAAAAGCTTCGACCCATTGGGCATCTTAAACCCTGGTAAAATATTTGATTAAACATCAGTCACAAAACAACAGATTGGTTTTCTGATTTTTGACCTGAGACATATCTTCAAAATTTGACTTTCCTAAACGACTATAAATTATGACAAACTCAAAAGCTTCATCCGAGAACTTACTCAAAAATTTAGACTATTCCGTCGTTCAAAAGTGCATGCACTGCGGCATGTGTCTGCCCACGTGTCCAACATATGATGCCACTCTGAATGAACGATCTTCACCGCGTGGGCGCATCGCCATGATGCGCGCCATAGCCGATGACCGATTGGAAGTCTCTAAAACCTTTGCAGATGAAATGTACTTTTGCTTGGGCTGTTTGGCTTGTCAATCGGCTTGCCCGGCAGGTGTAGATTATACCAACCTGTTCGAACACGCACGTGCCGAAATAGAACGGGTTGGTATACTGGAAACACCCAAACGCACACGCATTCGCAACTTCGCTTTAAAAACGCTCTTCACATCACCGTCCAAATTACGATTTCTCGGGCGACTCATGCGCATCTATCAAGCCACCGGCTTACAAACCGCCATTCGAAAAAGTGGCTTTTTGCGTCTCCTACCCAAATCGCTTCGCGAGCTTGAACCCTTAACGCCCACCATCTCACCAAAATTCACACAAGCGCATTTCAAACAATTGCCCAATTCTCACAGCACCAAATACCGTGTGGGTCTTATTTCTG
>JABIFK010000670.1 GCA_018650745.1 Candidatus Latescibacterota bacterium
AAATGACGCTGGATAGTATCCGGGATGGGGAGCTGGTGCCAGATGAACACGCCGTAGAATTGTGGCGTGAGCGGATGAAGCGATTGGTTGACTTTGGCGAATTTGACCCAGAAAATCAATATTTAATTTTGGATGGATTGCCCAGAACCAGTACGCAAGTGGGTATGGTTGAAGACGATTTGGATGTGCAGGTTATTGTGGCATTGGACTGCCCGGATCGCGATGTATTGGTGCAACGACTTTATCGCAGGGCATTGATGCAGCACCGAGCAGACGATGCCAAAGAAGAGACGATCTTGAAACGATTTGAGATTTATGATGCGATGACAGAGGGTGTTCTGCAACATTATCCAGAAGACCTAATTCATGTGGTTGATGTGTCGCAACCGACACCGCGTATTCTAGCTGATATCAGTCAAGCTTTGGTTGATCATTTGGGGTAATATGGATGCACACCTGGCCAAGCCGTTTTGTATTATGAATCCTGCAGCTGGGACGCGAAAAGAAGTGCGCCGGGTGGTAGAGAACGTGTTGCAAGCATCGGGTGCAGATTTTAGGTTTCACGAGACCGAGGCTGCTGGGCATGGCTATAAATTGACCCAAGACGCCTTGGCTGCGGAGGCAAGCTGTGTAATTGGTATTGGTGGAGATGGAACGCTCAACGAAGTAGCTCGAGCTTTGGTGGGAGGGGACATACCCTTTGGTATGATTCCTGTTGGGTCGGGCAATGCTTTTGCACGTGCGCTGGGTGTTTCTGTTTCACCGCACAAAGCGTGTGAGCAGTTGTTGGATGCAAAGATCAAATGTTTGGATGTGGGAACGGTTGAAGAGCAAATCTTTCTATCAACCGCTGGCGTCGGGTTAGATGCCGAAGTTGCGTGGCAGTATGGTGCACGCAAAGGCAAACGGCGTGGGTTAATACCCTATGTGCAGCTAACACTCAATATTGTGCGGCAGTATACCCCAGAAACTGTGCGTTTGATAATAGATGATGGACCAGAAATGGTGTTTTGCCCGTCTATTGTTGTGGTTGCCAATACGGCCCAATATGGCAATGGAGCGATTATTGCGCCTGGTGCAAGTGCTGAAGACGGTGTTCTGGATGTGCGTGTCATTGAGCCCAAGAGCTTGCTCTCAATGGCCATTCACGGACGGCGTCTGTTTGATGGGACAATTGATCATATGCCGGGCGTGACGTGCTTTCAAGCGCGAACCGTAAGGGTTGAACGGGAAGGCGCGGGGCATTATCAGTTTGATGGTGAGGCTTTAGAAGGCACGGCGCAATTGCACTTTGGTCTGAAGGAAAAAGCGTTGTCGGTTATGGTACCACGGGGCAGGAAGTAAAAAGTAAAAATAAAGTCAACGGCGGGTAAGATTTGGTGCGACAGGCGATCAGAGCAAGTGGTAATGTTTACGGAAAACAATTTTTATTTAAAAAGCAGAAGCCTCAGAAATATGCAATTTCTGAGGCTTCTGCTTTTTGAGTGTGGGATATTGCCCTGCCGCGTGTGACCGACGATGGATTGATGAAAGAAGGCAAGGCGATTTCACACACCCTAAAAATGTATTAAAAGAAAAATTTGAGACCGGCGTTTACACGGTCCATATCTGTGGTGATATTGTCTGTAAAGATGAAGTCGTGTTTGTATTCTATGCCCAACCGAACCCGATCATTGATGCGAATATCGATGCCGGCACCGGGTGCGAGGCCAAAGTTTTGTGATCCAATTTCGGGATCGTAGAGACCCGCACTCAATGAGACGTGATAAACAAAGGGTTCGTAGGTGTAGGCAAACCGTGAACCGATGCTATAGATGGATAGGTCGCGGTCTGATAGGTAGGTATATCCCATCTGAACACCCAGCCATTGATCTATTTCAAAACCCAAGTCTACACCGTATAAAAAGCCTGTTTGGGTGTTGGCAAGGCCTGGTGTTTTAAAAAAGCCTGAGCCAAATGACGTGTTGAGATAAAATTGGCTTGCTGGTCCTGCAAAGGGGTAACCGCCTTTGCCAAATTCACTTTCTTCAGAACCGTCTGTGCGCCCCGTTTGTGCCGATGCCACGCCACTGACCAAAAGGGCAAATATAAGTGCTAAGAAGAATCGTTTCATAATGTGACCTTTCGATTTGTTGTTTGTCTTCATAGAGATGGGATTAGAGTCCAATGCTTCGTTTTTTATAGGCTTTGCGGATTTCTTTTTCGTCTGTCCAAACGATTTCCGAGGTCTCTAGGTTGGTGAGTTGGAAGGTCGCTTTGTAGTAGACGAGTTTGTCTTTGCCCACTTCTTGTACATTTGAACTCAATGTGCCCGTGAGCATAAAGTCTGAACCAATTTGTTTGCCGGGGCCTTTTGCCTGCGTTGGGTCAACATAACCCGATTGTTGGTAGTCGTATTCTTGTGCAATGTCCCGCCGATTGGTCGCGTCTACGAAACGCAGTTTGCCACTTTGAATGAGTGCGGTCTTCAATTTGTTTAAGAGGGCAACCATATCAATGTGTTCGGTGGTGCGGTTGCGCATTTTTCCCAACATAACGGCTGGTACTTTTCCTTCTGCTGTGAGTTTGGGAGATTCGATAATGGAGCCAATCATTTTTTTGGCAATGAGTTGCATATCATTTTCGTTAAAGCGATCATCTAATAAGGCAACGGTCTCGGGGTCTTCGTAAGTGCCTTTGGTAAAGGCGCGAGGGCCTGCGCAACCAATGGTGAGTGAAAATAAGAGCGCGGTGATGAGGATAGGGGTTTTCATTGTTTTTCTCCTTGGGGCGGTAATCGATTTTGTTTATGCGTTTGAATTTGCAAAGTTTGACGGCAAATGCTTGTTTGGCCTATTCCCACTCACATTCCAAGTGTGTGTCTACCAACAGCCATTTGTCTGCCAACATCGCGTCTTGTTTGTGACGGATAGTAATACGACAATCTTGGCGCAATGAACTGGTTGGATAGTTTATGGTGAATGTTTTGATTTCGGAATGGTCGGACTGAGGTATGTCTTCTACACGATGAATACCTGGGTGCGTTGAAGTGAAGATCCTTACCTCTTTTTGCCCGTATGTTTTAACGGGTAGTGTGCCAGAGAAGGTGACCTGACGGATTTTGCGTGGGAGCAACGGATCGGTGTTGTCTATAAGTGTATCATTGCGCCAGTGTCCAGATAAGACTGTTCCGAGATCTGCAGTGAAGACACGATCAATTGTGCCATCGGGGACAATGATATAGAGATAGCGTTTGCGTGCCGACCACGATTGGCCTTCAAATTCGAGATGAATGGTGAAGTTCATTGCTCGGTTGGGTGGTAATGCGTGCTTGGATACGGCTTGAATGATTTCGGGTGCAACACCATTGTTTTTAAGTGTGATGAGACCATTGGCTGAGGCGTCGCCTACGTAGCGGCGTTCGGCAATCATTTGAGAAATTTGCTCCGTCTCAAAACCGCTGGCGACCAAGCGTGTCACATCGGTTTGTGTAAAGGGCAATTGTTCCGATCGTTCGTACACCTGTGGCAATTCCCCGCCGTCCCATTCGACAATATTGATAACTTCGCCACGCGTAGGTGGTAATGGGTCTGTGGCTGTTGCTGGAGGAGAAAACAAAAACAAGCCGAGTATTAATGCAATAATCACCGTAACTGGGCCTCGGGTAGGCGGTCGTTTTTCTTTTGCAGCTGCGACGCCAGACAATAGGAATACAGCGATCAATGATGGGGTTAGGGTTTTCATTTTGGTGCTCCTTTTTTACCGGTAGAATCTGTGGCTGATAAATGTGCGTTGTCCGGGGTTGATTTCTACGTTTTCAATTGTTTTGGTTTCGATGACATTGCCATTTATATCGCGCGCCTCAAGTGTGACCGTGTGTGTGCCAGGTGTCAAGGCGAGGCGACCTATTTGAATGTTGTGCGGCAACGAAACCCAACTGCGTGTGTCGGCAATTTCAGTAGAGACGTTGAGCAAGTTGGTTAGGAATCCAAGTACCTTGTTTTCTTTTTTTGCTTTGCGATAGGCCAAGTATTTCACGAATGCACGTGCAGTGGTTTTTGCCAAGATGCCGGGGTAGTGATGGTTGAGCGATGTTTGTGCAATGCTTGCGTAGTTCTGAGCGAGTGTTGTTTGCCCATTGTGCTCGCCAGAGCGAATGTATACAGTGTTCGTCTGAGGTGGTGTGGCGTCATATTTCGGTAGCGCTACCTGTAACCAGTATTCGACATTGCCTACGTGCCTTACACGATGGCGACGATCCGATATGTCTTTGGCCAGAACGGATGTTTTGATTTTTTTGCTGCGTTTGATATCGTTGTCATAAATTGGCAGATCGATTTCTTCTTCGAGTTTGCGCGGTACAAAACCTACCTCTGAAAAGATGACCAGCTCTCCGTCGCTTGCTGGTGCTAAAAATGCCGTGGGATCCAATGAGACCAATTGAACGCCGTTGAGCGACTCAGAAACGCGCTGGAGGTCCGATTCAAGTGTTTGTGGGGCAGGTATTTGAAATTCTGAGGCATAGTGCTCATATGCATCTTGTGCATGTTGATAGGATATGTAGGCGTCGTTATATTCACCTGTGGCTTCATAAAAAAGCCCCGTAATATAATGAATGAAGGCATCGTTTTTGTAAGAGGTTTCGCCATTGTGAATGGCGTATTGTGCCAATTTCAGGTTGGCCTTACGGCATTCGACCAAGGCATCTTCAGGTTGCCCAAGGTACCAATAATTCAGTGCGCGGTAATAGTGAATGGCTACGAGCTCGAAGCTTTCGCCACGATATTTTTTGATGGCGTCGTTGGTAATGAGTGCGACTGCTTGGCGTGTGACCGATTTGGTATAAAGTTCATTGGCGTGTTTTTCGGCTGCGGCAAAGTATCGATTGGATTTTTCATATTGTTGTTGGTAGTGCGCGATGAGTCCTGTTTCGAGCAAATAGAGCAATTTGTTATTGCCCTTTTTGGCAGTGTTGAGATTTTCCAGCGCCTGTGTATAATTTCGGCTGGCCACGTGGGTTCGAAAGTCACCCGTAAATTGTGCATAGGTTGTGCACCCCGAGCACGTGGCAAGGAAAATGATGAGGACGTATTTTGAAAAGAGTGTGTTCATTTTTGAAAATTTCGTATAATTAGAAGGTTATTTTGTTTAATGGGTATTGCAAGGTCTGTGCCAACTTTTAGAATGAATTTAAGTGTTTGTTATTTATGGGTTTTGGTTGTTTTTGGAGCAGATGAGAGAACGTCGTGATTTTGCACAAGTGTGAATTTTTGCAACAGTTGAGGTGGGTATGCCGTGTGTATTGATTGTAGATGATGAGCTTTCTATTCGCCAAGTCTTGCAAGAGATTGTGACCGTTTATGGATATGAGGCCCAGACGGCACAGTCTGCCAAAGAGGCTTTGGGTATTTTGCCCAAAAAGAAGATTGACTTGATCATGCTCGATTTGAGTATGCCCGATATTACGGGCGAGAAGTTTTTAGATTTTATTCGGAAACAGGGTTTTAAGACACCGGTGGTTGTGGTCTCGGCACACGTTGATAAAGAGATGGCTCAAACTTTGGGCAAGATGGGGATCAGTGGTATTGTCACGAAGCCATTTGAAGTGGAGCGTGTGATTGATGTGATGAATAACGCGCTGGGTATTCCTGAAGGCGGGCAGATTTATGGTGGAAATTAGGTAGATAATAAAAATAAAAAAAAGGCCGCTTGTCACATATGACAAGCGGCCTTTTTTGTTTGGTGCGTGATTTAGGCAGGCTTTTGCACTTTGTAATTTTCGATAAACAGCACATCCACGCCACCGCGTAGGAGTTCTTGAACGGCATCGCGAGGGTGACAAACGATGGGTTCTTCGTGTTTGTTAAAGCTGGTATTGATGCCCAAGGCAAGCCCACTTTTGACTTTGTAGGCTTTGAGGGCTTTGTAGACATAGGTGTTGTGTGTGGCATTGACTATTTGTGGGCGCGCGGTACCGTCTTTGTGGACGATGCCGGGTGCCATTTTTTTGCCGTACTCGGTTACATTAAAGCAGATGGTCATAAATCGAGCTGGCAACCGTCCTGCATCGAAGTTTTCGAAATATTGTGGGGCGTCTTCTTCAAGTATGATGGGGGCAAAAGGCATAAACTCTGTGCGCTCTAACCGCTTGTTGAGCCACTCCATCATGGTCGGGTCGGTGGGTTCGGCCATAATGGTGCGATGGCCCAGTGCACGGGGCCCATATTCCATTCGCCCATTAAAGAGCCCG
>JABIFK010000633.1 GCA_018650745.1 Candidatus Latescibacterota bacterium
CTGTTTTGTTGGCGTTGAATACATTGTCTTTGGGCAAAGAGGCGATTGTGTCGCGTGGAGAGTTGGTAGAGATTGGTGGGTCTTTTCGTATTCCTGATATTATGAGCCGGAGCGGGGCGGTGATGGTAGAAGTAGGAACGACGAATCGCACACATTTGAAAGATTTTGAGTCGGCGATTACAGATGAGACGGGTGTGATGTTGGTGGTGCACACGAGCAATTATAAGGTGATGGGATTTACGGCGGCGGTTGCGCTGGAGGATTTGGTGGCGCTGGGGAAAGAAAAAGGTGTTGCGACCATACACGATTTGGGTGGCGGTGTGTTGGTGGATTTACGAGAATATGGTCTGCCTTATGAACCGCTGGTGTCTGATAGCGTAAATGCGGGTATTGATGTGGTGACGTTTAGTGGGGATAAGATTTTGGGTGGGCCGCAATGTGGGATTTTGGTAGGGAAAAAAGAGGCGATTGAACAGGTACGCACAAATCCATTGATGCGCGCTTTGCGATGTGATAAGCTTACTTATGCGGCACTTGAAGCAACTTTGAAATTATATTTAAATCCTGGGCGTTTGCGAAAAACGCATCCAACACTCCGAATGTTAACGGAGTCGGTATCTGTTTTGAAACGGCGGGGAAGGCAATTGGTTAAGCGGTTGGAGTCTGTCGATGGAATTCAGGTTGAACTTGTAGATTCCAAGGCACAGACAGGCAGTGGGGCTTTGCCATTGGAAGAGATCCCAAGTGTGGCTGTTGCTATTGCGTGCGATGGCGTAGATAGGCTTGCAGCGCAATTGCGAAGACATGAACCGTCTGTTGTGGGATATGTGCGCGATGATCGTTTGCTTTTAGATGTGCGCACGCTTTGGCCAGATGATCTAAAAGTTGTGGTAGAGGCGATCCGAAACTTCAAAATGTCGAAGTGACTGTACCTGCCAGCTTCTGTTGTTGAGTGGCAAGTTGCGCCTATTTGACGAATTGGCTAAATCACGCACAAAAACTAAAGATGAATCAGAGAACCGAATCGGTGTAGCAATCTCGTAAAGGAGAGATGATGCAAAAAGGATTGAAAATATTCGTTATTGTGTTGGCTTTGCCTGTTATTGTACTGGGCATCAAAACGATGTTTGACCCCATTTCTATGATTACCAGGTGGGGGATGGATCCTGTTGGTAATACGGGTTTAAACAGTCTGCGCAGCATGGTTGCGGGGATTCTTTTGGGAGGGGGGGTTATGATGACCATCGGTGTATGGAAAGAAAACACGACATGGTTTTTAGCGGCTGCATTGCTGATGCTGATCGTGGCTTTTGGGCGATTACTGAGCTTTGGCCTCGATGGTTTTGATTCTGCTTCAATACCGCCAACAGTGTATGAGATTGTGGCAGCATCCGTGATGATTTTTTTAGATAGAAAGTTAAGTAAGTCTTAGAGTTTTCACGGTCAGAGGTTTGAACTCGTCTGGCGGTTATCTGCCCAAGGAACAATACGGATGGTGTTTGGTTTACATTCAAGGTTTCTAATAACAATAGTTCGGTCATTTATTTTGACAAAAAAGTGCCGTATCCACAAATTGAGAGATCTTAAACGACCAAGTCAAAGATCGCCTCAACAAGGGAGACGGCACAATGGAACTGGCAGCAAAGATACTCAATGGCCTCAAGATCTGCAAACCTCAAAAGAAATTTCTACTATCCCTGTTCACAGCCATCCTCACAGCACATGGCAAGATCAATTTTCGCAACGTATCACGTTTTTCAGATGTATCCGAGAAGACATATTCTCGTCAGTTTGCCAAAGCATTTGCCTTTGAAGCCTTCAACCGCGAGGTGATTGAAGCAGGTCTGAAGGGTGAAAGTGAACGGATCATAGTCATCGATGCATCTTTTGTAAAAAAGTCAGGCAAATCGACCTATGGTCTGGACCGTTTCTGGAATGGGTGTCACCGTCGCAATGCCTGACTCTGTCATCGTTGCCAGAAATTAGCAGAGATTTGATTACGGACAAAACAGCGAAAAATCATTCAGACCGCCACACATGGTTTCTCTGACGAGGCATTTTCATGCAAGACAACTTTAAATCGTCAATTATACAGATTGTTCAGGCGGCCATGAAAAGACCTGAGTTGTGTGATTGAGATTGGAATCAAAGAAAACAAAATGTGTTGGTGCTCTGTGAGTCGTTCTAAGAAGCATGACATGTATGTAGCTGATTATTGAAATGTGATCCACCGACCTTTGCCCAAATAACAAACAGGAGTAAAATTTGATGATTTTTACAGAGCCGTTTTGTCTGTCATACACTGGATCGACCCGTGCAACTTCGTACAATTGGGGAAACAAAACACTGACACGCGATGGCAAAACACACGTTGTTTGGCTTGATGCTGTTGCGACCGTATGTGGCCGCACATACGATCACGCGAGTAAGCAATGGGGAGAAACGGTTCGCATTGATGAGGGCAGTGACAACCACACGTGTCCGTGTATTACGGCTGATGCGGATGGGCATATTCGATTGACATTTGGGCCACATGGTTGGAACGGAAATTGGAATGAAGCACGTGTGAAGTGGAAGCGATCAGAGCGGACAGGGTGCCTCGACACGTGGGAACCTATTGGAGACGGTTATAGAACGTCTTGGAGTAATTTTGGGTATAATGCAACGGCGGCCTCTATTGTTCACACGCCATCCGGGCTGGATGCGGTTGTTTGTCGCGGGGGAGAGCATCCACCGCAAACGATGTTTCATTTGCAAAAGACGGTTGGGGGATGGTCATCGGCAAAGGCGCTGTTCTGTCAAGAAGTTGAGCCACAGTATACGCATAATTATGGTCATATTGCTTGCGCATCAGACGGGACGCTCTATGCGGCCTGTCATTTCTACAACATTGGCGGAAGCGGCAATCAACCCGTTACGGGAGATCGGTCGAAGATGCAGTCGTATGGCGCTGCCGTTCTGAAATCTACAGATCTTGGAACAACGTGGACCGATTTAGGCGGTGAAGTTGTGGACGTGCCGACCACATACAATCATCAGGTTGCGATTCCGCCGTTTGACCGGAATATTTATGTGAACACCATTACAACTGATACATCGGATACACTTTGGGCATTAACACTCAATCCTGGGTTGGAAGAAGACGGGGTGTGGTTGAGCAAATGGACAGGACTAGATTGGGAAACCGTGCAGTTGGAGACATATTTGCCTGAGGGGCGAACCGCTGTTGAGAGTATGATGACAATTGATACACGAAATCGCTTGCATATTGTGCTGACGACTGTTGATCGGGCAGCTGTTGGAGTGGATAGTCATTGGGGACATCCCTCTTCTGAAGTGCTCTACCTCGGTTCAAGCGATGGGGGCAAAACGTTTGAATCTGCTGAGGTGAGCCCTCCAAGTTCAGAGATTGCTAACTGGCTGCCATCAATTTCTCGATCTGGACCTTACCATCCAGTAGAAAATCCGACGATCTTATATACGCACGGTGACGTTGGTTCGGGTCTTACGCCTGATACAAAGACCGAGGTTTGGTGTCTTCAGATTGATAAAGTGTGAGTGAAATGATATGATACGAATGCACATCGGTCATGCACTTACTTGCGGTTGGACTGTTTTGCTTTATTTTGAGGTGTTGTAGATTTGATCTTTAAAGTTCAAAATGAATACTCCTGTTTTTAATCGAAAGGTTTTATGTCACACGTTATTATTGGTACGGCAGGGCATATTGATCATGGCAAAACGGCGCTCGTAAAGGCATTGACGGATATTGAGACCGACACGTTGCCAGAGGAACAAGCACGCGGGGTGACGATTGATATTGGTTTTGCCTATTGGAAAGACAATGTCACGATTATTGATGTGCCGGGCCATGAACGTTTTGTGAAAAATATGGTGACGGGCGTGTGCACGGTTGATCTTGCTTTGTTTGTTGTGGCAGCAGATGATGGTGTAATGCCACAAACACGTGAGCACCTTGGGATCTTGAATTTATTGGGTGTTTCACGCGGGATTGTCGTATTAACAAAGGCCGATTTGGTTGAAGAAGAATGGTTGGAGTTGGTGACTGAAGAATTGAGCGATTTATTTGAAGGCACATTTCTAGCCGGTGCGCCTATAATGCCGGTGTCCTCCATCACGGGGCAAGGCATTGAAGAATTGCGCACTTTGGTTGAAGGTACGATAGAAGAGATTACCGAACGGCCTGATCGTGGCATTTTTCGATTGCCGGTCGATCGGGTCTTTTCTGTGCAGGGCTTTGGTACGGTTGTAACTGGGACGGTTATATCGGGCTCGGTCAAACCGCGCGATGAAATTGAGTTGTTGCCCAGTGGCAAAACGGTGCGGGTGCGGGGGGTACAGACACACAGCAAGGATGTGGATGTGGCGTTTGTGGGGGCACGGGCTGCTTTGAATGTCAACGGGGTAGAAGTGGATGAGGTGACGCGGGGTGATATTTTAGCAGAGACGGGCTATTTTAAATCGACGTATATGATTGATGCGCGCTTGCATCTGTTGCCTGATGCGCCATCGGTGGTAAAAAATAGAACACGGGTGCATTTGCATTTGGGGCCGCGGGAAGTTTTGGCGCGGGGGATTTTGTTGGAAGGAGATGAGCTTCTTCCGGGGGAATCTCAATTGGTGCAGCTGCGATTGGAAGAAGCAGGTGTGGCGGCACGTGGAGATCGTTTTGTGATTCGGCGATATTCACCCGTGCAAACATTGGGCGGTGGCGCGGTGCTGGATCCGCAACCGGTGAAACATCGTCGGTTTAAAGACGATGTGATCGCTGCTTTGAAAGACTTGGAGCAGGATGATCCAACTGAGGTATTGGGCGCACGTTTAAAAGCGACAGGGTTGCAAGTTAGAACTTCAAATTTGTTGGCTGCTGAGATGGGACTTGCTGATGCAGACATTGAGGTGCGACTGAAAAAACTGATTGATTCGAGTGATGTGATGACGTTTACTGTTTCTGGGCGTGTATATTTTGCGCATCAGAGTAATTGGGTTTTATTACTGGAAGAAGTCACACGGGGATTACAGAAATTTCACGATGCCAATCCGCTTCGACAGGGTGCACGCCGTGAAGAATTGCGCGCGCTGCTTGACGACATGGTCGCGCGTGAGTTTTTTGAATATGGCGTGACATTCCTTATTGAAGAGGGTAAGGTTAAGGGGGTGGATTCTCTTCTCGGTCTAAGCACGCACACCATTTCATTATCGCCAGAACAGGAAGGTATTCGCGGTCAAATTCTGCCACTCTTACAAGAGGGCGGAACATCGCCTACAGATTTGAAAGCGTTGCCCGAGGTTTTGGGACAAGATGCCAAAGCGGTTCAGGACGTGGTGGCTGCAATGCAAGGGATGGGCGATTTGGTGCGTATGGATGATACACTCTTGTTTCACTTAGATGTCGTTGCTGAGGTTGAAGAAAAATTGGTGGCACATTTTGAATCTGCGTCTGAAATTGACGTGGGCACATTTCGAGATTTGGTGGGGACAACGCGTAAATATGCCGTTCCAATGCTGAATTATTTTGATACCAAAGGCACGACGATACGGCAAGGCGATGTGAGAGTTTTGGCAAAGTAACTGTGTCATCTTGACAGATGATGGTGTGTCCGGTAAATTCGCATACCTAACCTGGTTCATATCTAAGTGAGATCTCATTATGAAACGATACTTTTTATTATGCGGTGCGATTCTTTTCTTTTTTATTGGTAAGATTGAGGGGCAAATGATGTCAACTTTATCTGTTGTTGTAGACCAGCAAAAAACGGCGTTGGCTGCAAAAGTTCAAGATGGGCAGATCTATGTGCCCTTGGATGACTTTTGTTCAGCTGTAAATGCTGAGGCCAAGATCTTAGAAGAAAATGGTCCGTTGGCGGTGTGCCGAGATGATTTGTGTATTCCGCTGAACGTTGTGGGCACCGAAGATACATTGACAGTGGACGGTTTGTTGTTTGGGCGCTTGGGTGCTTTTGGCGAGCCATTGGGGGTGAGCTGGACTCAGAACAATGGTTCACTGGTTGTTATGACGGGGCAGATGGTTGCTGGTTTGGGCATTGGGAATGCGCCGCCTGCATTTACCTTGCCCGATATGTATTCAGGGGTACCGGTGTCGTCTTCGGATTATATGGGTAAAAAGACGGTGTTTTATATGTGGGCCTCGTGGTGAGGATGCCGAGGTCAACTGCCTGGATGGCAGTCTTTTTACAAAAAACACAAAGACAGTGTCAATGTTGTGGTTATTGCGCAAGATGCACAAGGAGCCGATGTGGCCAAGCCTTGGGTAGAAAAAGCTGGTGCAACGTATCGGGCTTTGTTGGATCAGCATAACTTTATTGGCAAGGCTTATAATTTAAAGTTTGTGCCTGTGGGGATTTTATTGGATGAAGACGGTAAGTTGGTGCGTGCTGTGGGCAGTGTGAACATCGACAACGATGAATTTCAATCTGAATTGACGGAGTGGGTCACTTCGGGTGCCATTCCAAAAGCGTGGATTGATGCCGACAAACAAAGCGCACCCAAGGCTCTCACGGCAGAAGAAAAAGAGGCCGATGCCCGTTTTCAACTGGCGATTGTATTGCTCGAAAATGATAAAAAAGAAGCTGCGATAGCAGAACTCAAAAAGGCATTTGAACTCGATCCTGAAAATTGGCTTATTCGCAAGCAGTTGTGGGCAATTGAAACGCCCGAAGCGTTTTATGATGGCAATGTGGATTATGGCTGGCAGAAGGCGCAGATGGCACGAGAGAAAGTGGCTTTAGAGGCAAGTAAAAAGTAGAAAAGTAAACCTGAAATTCCATGTTGCTTAATGAGGAAGGTTGGTTTGTATGAAGTGGCGAGATCAGGCCAAGCGGTTGACGCAGTTGGTCAGTTGCGGTGGTTGAGCATCTAAACTCGATCCAGCGGTGCTGGATCTAATATTAAAAGATATACCCCAGGTGAGTCATCCCGATCTGTTGGTGGGTATGAATACGGCTGATGATGCAGGTGTGTTTCGTATTTCGCCCGATACGGCATTGATTCAAACGGTGGACTTTTTTACGCCCATTGTCGATGATCCATATGCTTTTGGCCAAATTTCGGCGGCCAATTCGTTGAGTGATGTTTATGCCATGGGTGGGCGACCGATCACGGCCCTCAATATTTGTGGATTCCCGAGTGACGATGTGCCACCAGAGATGATTGCTGAGGTTTTGAAGGGTGCCTACGACAAAGTTGCAGAATCGGGGGCACTTTTGGTGGGCGGGCATTCGGTTGAAGACGTGGAGCCTAAGTTTGGGCTGTCAGTGACGGGTATTGTACATCCTGATCAGGTGACGACCAATGCGGGTGCAAAGGTGGGAGACCGATTGATTTTGACCAAACCACTGGGTACTGGCTTGATGTCAGACGCATATCAGAACGATGAACTTTCTGAGGAAGATTTTCTGCCAGCCATAGAAACGATGTCACAGCTCAATAAAGTTGCTTCGGAGCAGATGGTTGCTTTGGGTGCGAGTGGGTGCACCGATGTGACTGGATTTGGGCTTATGGGGCACGGATTGGAGATGGCCATTGCCAGTGGTGTTGGTTTTGTGATTCGGGCATCTGAGGTGCCTTTCTTTGAAACGGCGCGCAAAGTAGCCGAAAGACGTGAGGGCGGTGGTTTAAAACGCAATCGGGCTGCGCACGAGGCTCAAGTACATTTTGCCGATGGGATTGACGAACCCATACAGCGATTGATGTTTGACCCGCAAACATCTGGTGGTTTGTTGATTGCACTTGCGCCGGAACAGACCAATGACTTAATTAAAACCTTGCAAGAATTGAATGTTGATGCCCGTGTGATTGGTGATGTTGTTGCTGAGCATCCGGGTGAAATTCAAATGATTTGATAGCATTTGCGTATCTGGGAGTGAATGGGGAACTGGTGTCCCTCGCGGACTTCAAATCCGTTGTTGCGTGCTAATCCCACGCTGGGTGGGTTCGATTCCCACACATTCCCGCCAAAATTAAGCGGAGAAACCTTTTGGGTTTCTCCGCTGTCTTTGTTATGGGGGCAAGATGTGGGTGGGGAGAGGTTGACAGCGATTGGTGTCGTGTGTAAATTGGCGGCTTCAATGTTATGAAAGGAGTGATTATGAAAAGAGTGTTCCTGGTTGGATTGTTGGTTTTTGGGCTTGTTTCAGCTGGTTCTGCTTGGCATTTGGGTGGGCATCATACGCTAACCTTGGCGGCCGTGAGCGCGTTGCCAGAAGAAGTGCCTGCCTTTTTCCGTGAGGGCGCCCCTACCATAGCCCATATGAGCTTAGACCCAGATATGGGCAAGCACAAAGGCACGCCTCATGTGCGTGCAGCTGAATTCCCTGAGCACTTTTTAGATCGAGAAATGCTAAAGGCCGATACCTTGCCTGAGAGTCGTTATGAATTCATTAAGCTGTGTTATGAATACAATGTGGCCCCCGAGAAAATTGGCTTGGTGCCTTATGCTTTAGGGGAATGGACAGAGCGTTTGGCTGTGGCTTTTGCTGAGTATCGTAAGTGGCCAGACAATCCTCACATTCAAATGAAGTGTTTGATTTATGCGGGTTTTGTTGCGCACTATGCCGAGGATATGTGTCAGCCATTGCATTTGACAGTTCATTATAATGGCCGCGTGCAAGCTGATGGCAGCAAATTGCAAAAAGGGATTCACGGCAAAGTGGACGGCTTGGTTTCGTTTTTAAAAATGACACCCGAAGCTTTGGCCAAGAATCAGAAGATAGAATCGCTTGAAGGTTTGATGCCTGGCATTTTGTCACAGTTCGAAACTGGGTTTGCATTGGTAGATCACGTTTATGATCTGGGTGAACGCATTCCCAATTACGACGCTAAAGAATGGGAAAAAGATGATGAAGTGATTGCTTTTGCTGTGAATCGTGCACGTGAGTCGGTGCGATTTACTTCGCAGTTGTATTTGACGGCTTGGAAATTATCTGAGGCGTTGACTTTTGATGATTATATCAAGCGGGCAGAGTGGGATGGGCCATAGAGCGGCGTTCTGTTTTTTTACGAAAAGAGGATAAAATGAAGCGTTTGGCGATTGTGTTGGTTTTGTTAATGGCGACTTCCGCTTCGGCGTGGTGGCCACGTGGGCATGGTGTTTTAACACGTGCTGCTATTGAGATATTGCCGAGTGATTTTCCGGTCTTTATGACATCGGGTGTGGGCGTGATTGCGCACTCTGCTGTGGACCCTGATTTGCGGAAGTGGATTGCCGCTGAGCATCCGCTGCATTATTTTAATGCTGAGTTGCTTGAGGGCAAAACACTGCCTGAGTCGCGTTTTGAATTTGGACGATTGTGTGCATCAGAAGATATCAAATTAGAACGTGTGGGGTTGTTACCCTATGCAGTTGCAGAATCCACTGAGCAATTGGCTTATGCTTTGGCTGAGTATCGTAAGTGGCCGGAGCATCCCTATATTCAAGACAAATGCTTGGTTTCTGCGGGCATTGTCGCACACTATGCACAAGAATTGTGTCAGCCATTAAATTTGACGATTTTTTGGAATGGCCGGGGCGAAGATGGCAAACCAAAGAACACGCGTATTCATGAGAATATTGATGGTTTGATTCAGAACTTAGAGCTCAAACCTGCGATTATTGCAGCCGATTTAAAACCAGAAGCCGTGGACAGTTTGATGGGCGCTGTTGTTGAGACGATGTCTGGTAGTCGCAAACACATTGAGCAAGCTTTGGCATTGGAGAAATTTCTGAAAAAAGGCGTTGATTATAAGAGTGAAGAAGCGGTACAAGAATTCACCATTCAACAGGCGCGTGCGGCGGCAGAATTTACGGCGACACTTTATTTGACTGCGTGGAAACAATCCGCTTCGATTAAATTGCCAGGATGGATTGATCGCGGTAAGATGGATCATTTTGGTCGTCCGTAATTAAATTACTTGGAGGTTGTTTGATGGCATTTGAGCGGGAAAGGGATGTGGCTGTTGCGGCAGTAAGAGAAGCTGCCCAATTATGTGGTGTGGTGCGCAAAGAGTTGGTAGAATCGCACGCATTGGAAAAGTCAGATCGCAGCCCAGTGACTGTAGCGGATTTTGGATCGCAAGCTCTGGTCTGTCGGCTGATAGAATCTTCATTTCCAGATGACCCTATTGTTGGTGAAGAAGATGCTGCTACGCTTCGATCACCTGATCAGGCAGAGATGCTTGACCATATTGTGGGTTATGTGAATGGCTTTCAAACTGCAGATGCAGATACGGTTTGTGAGTGGATTGACGCAGGCAATGGTGAGGTAAGCGACCGGTATTGGACGTTGGATCCAATTGATGGCACCAAGGGATTTTTGAGAGGGGATCAATATGCCGTTGCGTTGGCGTTGGTCATTGAGGGCGATGTGAAGGTTGCCGTTGTTGCGTGCCCTGCACTGCTTGTAGATATTGATA
>JABIFK010000611.1 GCA_018650745.1 Candidatus Latescibacterota bacterium
ACCAATGGTGCACGACACAAAAGTGATCTGTCTCCACGCATTCAAGATCTCATCGCAAAGCTTATAGAACACACGGGTATTCCCGTTACACTTGTAGAAACAGGCAAGAACTTCGAAGACATCATTGACCTCACACCCTAAAACCACAAAAGCGAAGGTTCAATAGAACCTTCGCTTTTGCAACAATGCCAGATAGATCGCGCGATGCTATCCTTCCCCCTCTCCCCTTGGCGAAGAACAGCTCACCGCGCGATCTACCGGCTTACCACATTTTTTTACGCTGCTACAGGAGGAGCCGGAGACCGCATGTGGCTGTTTTTCCGAGCATCAAGTTTCGTCTTAATGCGATCTATGAGCTCAGAAGCTTGGCGTTTCCCAAGTCCTTCTGTTATCTGATGTTCTATACGGCCCCGTTCATCATCTGTGAGCATCACATTACGACCCAAGTTGCGAATCAAATCGAGCTGTCCTTGAGTCGCTTCAGTATCGCTTGTTTGCTCTGCTTGTGGTGCTTTGATTTCATCAATGGAGCACAACCCTGTTGCTGTGGCCAAACGCATCGCCCGGTTGGTGGCCCTGCGTGTTGCCATTTCCAATGGATAATCGGCAAATCGAACGAATCCACGCAAATTCTTAGGTGTTGTGGTGCCATAATCTATAAAGGGCCGCTCAAAACCTTCAATCCATACCTCGCCACGCATCACAACCAAAGGCTCTTCGTCCTTCAAACCCATCATACGCCGCAACAGACCGTATTCTTCCTTGGAAGGCATCACTGCTTGAACTGCAAATTTCCCAGCTTTGTATGTTTGCAACATCTTATACTGCAACCCAGAGGAGGTGATATAAGGCTCATCATTAATAAATGCGACAAATTCATCGATTTTTTCTATAGGGAAACCTTCTAAGTCCGCAATCTGCTTTTTAATATCTCCAATGATCTTGGCCATGTAAATTCTCCTTGCGTTTGTGTTTATTCAGCGGCCCCACAGATAGCCATCACCGCCAAAACCGAACGTTATGTAATTGATTTTATTGTGTTTTCAACCAGCAGAACCTTAGTTATATCGCTCACCCAAAGAAGCGATCACCTGATGCCAGGCCGCTTCATATTCTGTCAAAGCCTGATGCCAATCAGTCAACTCACCCTCTCCACGGCTCAAATCTAGAGCCAACACGTCCATCATATCTTCAGCTGCCGCAACTTGTGACAAGGACTCTGGTGTAATGGTACCAAAGGCCACACCATCCAGTTCAGTTTGAATGCGCTCAGCAACTTTGAGCAAATCACGACTCAAGTCTGCCAGCATATTCAGTTGTACACCTTTTTCATCCATCTCTGCAACATCTGCCATCTGTCACCTCCTCTAAAAGATGATTTCACAGAACTCTTCCACTGTAAAAAATACTACACAAAGGTGCAGGCGTCAAGTGTTTTCTTGTTGCTTAATAGAATTCCATTAAACAATGAATGCATCAATAAAACAGATACTTAATAATACAACAATAGCTTTTAGATCGCATGCGTCTCCCGCCCCAGACAAACACAAAAAAATACCCAGCACCGACACGGTGCTGGGTATATTAAAACGGGATCCTCGGCATCCCACCCCTAGTATGCTCGAGGATCCCAATTGGGCCATCCCATAGCCCCATTCGAAATATACAATGGCTTATACCGTTTGTCAACAGACAAACGAAACCAAAACAGCCCCAAATCTAAGCATAAGATGGGGGCAAATAACACGCAAATAAAAAAAGAAAAAAATGGTAACCCCGAGGGGAGTCGAACCCCCGTTGCCGGGATGAAAACCCGGTGTCCTAACCACTGAACGACGGGGTCACCACAAGAGGTATCAAATATATATAAAACCTTTTTTTTGGCAAGCCGAAAATCAAGTTTTCTCAAATTTGTCCAATTTACCCTACACCATGCGGCTACAAATTGACTACAACACACACCCCACTCCCATCAACCCTAAACACACTTTCTGCAAACACTTGGCACTTGACATGTAAAACCATCTTTTGTTAATTAAACTTACCTTATAAACCCTAAAGAGTTTCCTTTGTTTTGCATATGAATATATTGTGCGCACACTCGAACAAAGTGTCACAAACCGATTGTGGGCGATTAGCTCAGCTGGTTAGAGTGCTGGTTTCACATACCAGAGGTCGGCAGTTCAAGTCTGCCATCGCCCACCATTCTATTGTCCCCATTCAAGAATCAATTAGGGGCGTTAAAAACGGCAGATTAACTGCAAAACGGAAAGGTGCATCTATTGTAAGGTGCACCTTACTTTTTTGTCGGCACCTAAATTCACCCCAAGGGAGAACCACCTGATGAGAGAAAGTCTGTTTAAGTTGCTCGAGCTTCAGGAAATAGACAAAGAAATCGATATTCTTCGGCAATCACAAAGAGACTTCCCCAGCGAAATCGAGCAGTTGCAAAACGAACTAAAAACTGCAAGGGATCACTTAGATGCCAAACAAAATGAATCAGAAGAATTAGAAAAAAACCGACGCACACTTGAGCGCGATCTTGATACAGTTAATCAAGATTTAGCAAAACACCAAGAACGTCTTAATGAGATTACAACCAACCGTGAATATGATGCATTGCAGCATGAAATAGAAGCGCTTACGATTCGGAAAGGTGAGCTAGAAAGCCTTATCCTTGAAACAATCGAATCATTTGAGAGCATCACATCAAAGCTAGAAGACGATAATACCTATTACAAAGAAATTGAAAAAGAACGTGGCGAGCTCATTAAAGAGTTGACAGACAAACTCAATTCGGTGGAAAAGAACGTTAAGAAGTGGGAAAAAAAGCATGCGGCCATTGAACCCAATGTTGAGCGCCGCCCATTGAGCCTTTATAACCGCATTCGTCGTGTGGTCAAAGGTGGTGTTGCTGTCGTATCTGTGCAAAAAAATTCTTGCGGTGGCTGCTTTCGGCAACTGGCTCCCCAACGTTTGGTTGAAGCACGCAGAGGCGACACACTCATGCGCTGCGAAAACTGTGGTCGCATTATGGTTTGGGCAGCAACAGAAGAAGCCGCAGCTTAAACACTTTGCAAGAAATGTTGTCGTACCAAAAGTAACTTGTTAAACGATGCTATAAGCGAGCCGGATGGTCGCGCTTTAACCGGTGAGGAAAGTCCGAGCTCCACAGGGCAAAATGCTGGGTAACGCCCAGGCGGGGCAACCCGACGGAAAGTGCAACAGAGAATAGACCGCCAACGGGTGTCTTTATGGCACTGCGGGCAAGGGTGAAACGGTGGGGTAAGAGCCCACCGCGTGTTTGGTGACAAACATGGCACGGTAAACCCCATTTGGAGCAAGGCCAAATAGGAGCGGATGAGGTGGCCCGCCTCGTTATCACGTTCGGGTGGCTGCACGAGGCATTGGGTAACCAATGTCCCAGATAAATGATCATCCATTCGGGCAACCGAATGACAGAACTCGGCTTACAGGCTCGCTTTAAACAAACGGCGGACTCCTCTAAAGGGTCCGCCGTTTGTATACCCACAAGCAAGTAAACGGCATTCAAATCTATTTGATGAAAGGCAATGCAATGACTTTTTCCGAAAAATACAACGGCGCAGCAACAAAGCACAACAGCTTCGTATGTGTCGGCCTTGATCCCGATCCAGAACGCATTCCTGACCATCTCAAAGGATCACCAGACCCGATTGCGGCATTCCTCATCGAAATAGTAAATGCGACCAAGGATATTGCCTGTACGTACAAACCCAATTTTGCTTTTTTTGGTGCGCACGGCATTGCTGGCTGGCAAGCCCTTCAAAACACCATCAAGGCCATCCCTAGCGATATCCCAATTCTGCTCGATTTCAAGGCCGGTGACATTGGCAATACAGCCACCCAATATGCGCGAATGGCATATGAGCAATTAGAAGTTGATGCCATTACAGTAAACCCACTTATGGGCACCGATGCCATCGAACCTTTCTTAGCCTATCAAAATGGTTGTGCGTTCCTCTTATGTCTCACCTCCAATCCAGGCTCTGCCGACGTACTGCGCCTCAACACAGATCAAGGTCTTCTTTTTGAGGTTTTGGCGCATAAATCCATGATCTGGAATCAAACAGGGGCGTGTGGTTTGGTTGTGGGCGCTACGCACCCCGACGATTTACTTAAAGTGAGGAACATAGCCACAACCCTTCCCATTTTACTCCCTGGTGTTGGCGCACAAGGTGCCAACACCGATGCCATTGTTCAAAATGGTTTGGATGCCACTGGTGGAGGAATTTTGGTGAACGCTTCACGAAGTATTCTTTATGCCTCTAACGGTAGTGATTTTGCCGATGCTGCTCGCAAAGCCGCAGAAGAGCTCCGTGAAACACTTAACAATGCACGCGCCTAAGCACAGCGCCGATAAGAATAGTCATGTAGAAAGTCCAGCGACTGCTTTTCGCTGGCCTTTCTACATGTAAATCTAAAACGCTCCTTCTTATACTTTTACCCCACCAATCGAAATGGGTTTTCCACCCTCATCTACAGCCACATAAACCACCTCTGCTTCAGCAACCTTTATCATGTCAGATCCATCCGCACGACCTGCTTCAACTTCAATAAATACAGTTACAGACGTATTGCCAACACGTGTCGTCTCGGCATAAAACGACACCACGTCGCCCACAAAAACAGGTGCGATAAATGCCACTCGATTCATAGCCACAGTCACCATACGACAAGCACCATGTTTTCCCGCTTCGATCGCACCAGCCAAATCCAAATGGCTTAAAATCGCCCCGCCAAAAATAGTGCCGTAACCGTTCGTATCTTTGGGCAACAACATAACCCGAATAGCTGGGTCTCGTTGGACAACATTCGACGTAGACATCAAGGACTCCCCGTATAAAATCGAATCTGTAAATTCTGCATGGCCTGCACTTCAACTTCCATAAGCATCAACTGCTCTAAAAGTTGGAGACCTTTTTCTTGCGCACCAAATTTCTCAATCGCCTCTTCAAACAGTTTCGTCCCGTATACTTCCTGCCCCACAGCAATATACCCTACGGCACGTTCAAACGCAGCAGCGGGTAAATTATCCGTCAAGCTCAAAGCCTCCTCTGCCACCTTGATTGCATCATCATATCTGCGTATTTTCAAGAAACGATACCCCAAATCTTCACGCATACCCGCCTGGAAAGCAATCGATTCATCTTGAGCCCCCTTCATTGCAATCTCAAAAGCTCTCAGAGCGCCCTCAAATTCTTGCGTTTGAAGCAAGCGAACGCCATGTGAGTACAAGCGCTTGACATAATTATTCAGGCTCACCAACCGAGACCAAGTCTGCGAGGCCAATACATCATTGCCATCTAAATGATGCATCCACCCAAGGGTCCACAAGGCTTCTACCTGCCCATACCGCTGATGATCGCGTTCTCCTAAAACCAAGCGCCGCCAATGATCTTTGAATTTCTCCTCATCCCTTACTTTTGGTCTAATCCGTTCGTAAATCGCCACAGAACCAAAGTCCTTCAAAATTCGATAGTCGGGCACAAATCCTTTTCCTAAAAAAGAATAAAAATAATGACAATCCATATAGGCTTGCGCACCCATCCTTGCATCATTGGCCTCGTTTGGATTACCAAAGTCTGCTCTAATCGCATCACGCACCAATAATAGATCAGGCTCAAAATGATTGATCATCTGATAATTCTGCCCAAATGTACGATACACATTTTGAAACTTGCTGGGCACATAAGCATACGCATCAAAGACCATGGATGTTTCTTCGGAAAAATGAGCACTCACCCAACGCCCCACGTGTATTTCTACACGGTCATTTTCCCGATTATATTTTTGGATAAACAGGTCTATCGATTGTCGCATCAATGGTGCCGCAGAAACCATAACACCAATGAGACCTACCCACTTTAACCAAGTAAAATAACGATATGCCCGTACAGCCCAATGCCAAATTTGTATATATGCCCAACCAACAAACAACAACACAAAAGGCAAAATCGGTAACAAATGCCTAGGACGTTTCAAATTTGCCTCTAACATCAGATAAGCAAGAAAACTCAAAATCCATATTCCAATAACGAGGCAATCTGCACGGATAAGCAATTGTCTTTGCAAAATTCGATACCCAAACACCCCAACCAAGATAACGAGCGAAAAAATACCGACAGACTGTATCAAAATCATTACCCAAGCTTCAGCACCCGACGTGGCCTGAACCCGATGTCCAAATGTCATAATGGCTTTTTCGGCCATAAGGCTCTGAACAAAATCAGGAAAGTAAATCAGAGCAAAAGGATTGCTAACAATAAATGCGCCACAAAACCCCAAAACGATGATTCCCCCGCCAACCCAACGCCGAAGATCCTTGAGATGCACCCAGGGGTTCGATAGGTCTAAAGGGATAAACAATGCCACATACAGTGTGGGCAAAAGAAAAACGCCCCCAAATTTTGTTCCAAACGCAAGACCAGCTCCAATAGCTGCCAAGCAAACATTTCGGTAGCCAAATTTATTGGTATAACGCAACGCAAAAAGAACACTAAAAAGAATCCAAAAGAGCTGCGGCAAATCGGGGTGGGACTCAACAGTCCAACGCAAAAATGTAGGCAAAACCAAGAATAAGAAAACGGCAACTAAGGCAACTTTTCGGCCAAACACCTCTAAGCCAATTCGATACATAAACCACAAACATCCGATACCAGACAGGGCACAGAATAAACGCAATACCAATAGCACGACATGTTCAGAAACGGGTGCTACAACAGACCAGGTATGTAGCATCAACACTGGCACATAATAAAAAAAAC
>JABIFK010000471.1 GCA_018650745.1 Candidatus Latescibacterota bacterium
AGGGTAATGAAACCCTGGCCCGCAAGCACGATGACCACACCCGTGGTAGCTGAAGAGCTCTGGACGAGAGCTGTAAACACGGTGCCGAGAAGAATACCTGCAAGTGGGTTTTGCATATTTTTCATGAGGGCAATAAATGGGCCGTAAGATCGCAAGGGGCGTGTGGCGTTGCTCATAAAATCCATGCCCAAGAATATGAGGCCCAGCCCCATCATCATGAGCCCGTATTGCTTAAGGTTTTCGTTTTTGGATAAAAAATTAGATGCAAAACCCACGGCAATGAGCAACAATGCATAATGGGTGATCTTGAAGGCGATAATTTGTGCAGTAATCGTGGTGCCAATGTTGGCCCCCATAATGATGCCGATGGATTGCGAAAGTGAGAGCAACCCTGCAGAAATAAAACCAACGACCAAGACGGTCGTTACCGAAGAAGATTGAATGACGGCGGTGACAAATGCGCCAGTAAGGGCCGCTTTAAACCGATTGGTGGTGAGGCGCGCAAGCATGGTTTTCATGCCGGGGCCCGCAACAGTTTTGAGGGCAGCTGTCATTTGTTCCATACCAAAAAGAAACAGGGCCAAACCACCAACAAGACCCATGAGAATAGGGCCAACTTGCAAGATTTCTGTTTGCATCGACGTGCTCTCCTCGACGAGAATTGGGACATTTAAGGTGAAAGGATAAAATTAAACTCTGTGTAGTGGGTTTTGGGTTATTTGTTTATATTGTTTTGGAAGGTAGGCTATAATATTGACAGAGGCAAGTGAGGATATTTTATGTTGGCAAGAGAAGTTTCGGGTACGCAAATTGTTTTGATTTATCTTTGCTGGATGTTGGCGATGGTGCTGGGGTTTTTGGCGCTGGTTTCTGGGCGTGAATTGACTTTAACCCTGTTGGCGGTCTGGCAGGTAGATTTGAAAATAGTTGGTCTGATTGATAAGGTTGTGTTCTTTTTTTTCGGCGTTGTTGGTCTGTGTATTATCGTTCTAACCGAGGGCTATCTACGCACGGGCGCAAAGCGCGCAAAATTGCCTGAACGAATAGGTTTGGTATTTGGCATGGAGCTCTTGGCCTTGTTTTTATTTGATGCTGGGCGTTTGTTGGTGCCCGATGTGACGGAGGCTGCACGCCCAAGTTTTATTCAGGCAATGATGAGTTTGGTCATAGGGTGTGTAGGCTTGTGGGCATTTTGGATAAAACGAACGCGGTAATTAGAGTCCGTACAGCTTTTGGCTTGTCAATTTTATTCGGACTCTTCTTGAAGGATTTTAGCCAACTTTTCTGCGTCGATGCTCCCTCCGCTGAGCACACAAACAGAAAGGCCGCGCTCAGATTCTTGCATTTGTAATGCTGCCGCAAGGGCGAGAGCACCGGAGCCTTCGGTGATCAGTTTGTTTTTGAGGGCAAGCTGTCGAATGGCACATTTCACGGCACCGTCAGAAACTGTGATGACTTTGTCAATGACCTCTTTGAGTAAGGGATACATTTCGTCTACAATGACTGGCACGGCCGTGCCGTCGCAAATGGTTGGTTGGGCATCTATCCATCCGCCAGCGTCACGGTCGAAACTGGCTTGTAGTGCGGCGCAATTTTCGGATTGAACCGCAATGACCTTTGCGTTTGCGTTGGATGCTTTGATGGCACTGCCCACACCCGCAATAAGACCGCCACCGCCAACGGGAACGAATATCGATTGTACAGTGGGCAAATCTTGGAGTACTTCGAGGCCAAGCGTGCCGTGACCTGAAATAAGGTGCGGTTCGCCCCACGGATTGAGATAGGCATAGGGCTCGTTACGCCAGTGCTCTTTGAGCATGTAGGCTAGCAAATCGGGAAATGGAAGTTTGATCGGCTCGACGCCATAAGATGTGATGGCGTCGAGTTTGTTTTTGGGGATGGTGTCTGGTAGGAGGGTGCGTGCCGGTACGCCGAAAAGGCGAGCGACGTAACCAAGGGCTTGGGCCGTGTTGCCTGCGCTGGTGGTGCTGAGGCCTTTGGCACGTTCTTCTGGGGATAAAGAGGCCGCCCAATTGAGTACGCCGCGCAGTTTAAATGAGCCTATGGGCTGAAGTATTTCGGGCTTGAGAAAGATACCTGCTTTGGCGTTGTAACTGTGCAAAGGCACAAGCGGAGTACGCACGACGTGTTCATTTATACGTGTAGCAGCCTGTTTTATATCTGTTAGTAAAGGTTGGGCAACTGGTTTACCCCCCCAACCTGTAGGTCTGTCGCCCATTTGATCAATCCGTAATGACGCCCCATCCAATAGGGCAAAAGGTAATAGGTGCCGTCGTCTTCGTTGGTGCAGTTTGTTGGGCTGTCTGCACGATATGGGTTGCCGTTCCATTTGGAAATGGCCAATTCGTCGTAGGGCAAAACATCGACGGTTTGCAGTTCATCAAAGTGCCACGCACGGCATCGAGATTGATGTCGAGGCGGTGGCAATGTGGCGCACATCGTTGGGGTGCCGCCTACTGGGTAGGGTGAATTTTTCGGATTCTTTTTGGAGATAGGGTGTGTCTTCAATGCCGGGAAGTTGTGCCATAAAAAACCGCTTCGTTTGAGTGTGATGAATAACGGAGCGGTAATATACAATTCCAGAATGTGTTTGCCAGCGAAATTCGGTACCTATTTCGCTTTTGTCAAATGTTGGTTAAAAAAGGCAATGGTGCGTTCCCAAGCCAGTTTGGCATTGGTTTCGTCGTAACGGGGCGTGGTGTCGTTGTGGAACCCGTGATTGCAGCCTTCGTAATTGTATTGGGTGTAATCGATACCTGCTTCTTTTAATGCCTCTTCGTAAGCGGGCCAACCGGCGTTGATGCGTTTATCCAATTCGGCATTTTGAACCAACACTGCGGCTTTGATTTTTGGTACATCTTCGACTTTGGGTTGTCGCCCATAAAAGGGAACAGCGGCTTGAATCACGTCGGGAATTTTGACAGCAAGTGTGTTGGCCATACCGCCGCCGAAACAAAAACCAACAACGCCGACTTTGCCATTGCATTTTGGGTGTGCTTTGAGGAATTGTGCAGCGGCAATGAAGTCTTCGGTAATTTTGCCACGGTCTAATTCCCGTTGCATTTTACGGCCGTCGTCGTCGGTACCAGGATAACCGCCCAAAGGTGCGAGTGCGTCTGGGCCAAGGGCCAAGAAACCGGCGACAGCTGTGCGACGAACCACATCTTCAACGTAAGGGTTAAGGCCTCGATTTTCGTGAACAACGAGGACTGCGGGCAATTTGTCATCGGATTCGGTGGGCTGTGCCAAATAGGCTTTGGTTTTATCGTGGCCTTTGGGTGACGGAAATTCGATGAATTCGGTTTTGATGCGTTTGTCGTCATTGGCGACCTGGGACGCCCACGCATAATTGGGCATGAGGCTGTCTATGAGCGCGGTGGCTGTGAGACCGCCCACGGCAAATTTGGCCGCTTTTTCAAAAAATGTGCGGCGATCCATTTGGCCGTGCACGTACCCATCAAATAGGTCGAGCAGCTCAGGATCAAAATCGGCAGCAGTTTTGCGTACCATTGGTTTTCCTTGCGTATATGTTCCGTAAGAACGGAATGAAGTTTAAGAATGCCCCCGGCGCATTCCACTTTTATTCTGGGAGGTCGTCGTAGCTGGCAATTACGTGGCTGATGAGACCATATTCAACGGCTTCTTCGGGTGAGAACCAGCGGTCGCGATCTGTGTCTTGGGCTATTTCTTCAAAGGGGCGACCCGTTTCGTCGGCGTAGAGTTGGTTGATTTTTTTGCGTAGCTTGATGATCTGCTCGGCCCAGCGTTTGACATTTTCGGCACTGGTGCCAGGCATTTGGCCCAGCGGTTGGTGGATCATAATGCGAGCATTGGGTAGTGCGTAGCGGTGTTCTTTTTCGGCACCCAACATAATGACGGTGGCGGCACTGGCGGAGAGGCCCACGTTAATGGTTCGCACGGGCGCGCGCACAAAACGCAGGGCGTCATAAATGGCAAAACCGTCGTCTGCGCTGCCACCTGGCGAATTGATAAGAACGTTGATGGGCTTTTCTGAGTCTTCTTGGTCCATTATGAGCAGGCTGGCCATTATGCGTTCGGTCAGTTTGCTGTCTACTTGTTGCGAAATCAGAATGGTTCTACTTTGGTGCAACCCGTGAACAAGGAATTCTCCACTGGGTGTGGTTTCTTTTTTTTCTTCGGTTTTCATAAATCCTCCTGCAAAGTCATTTTATGTGTTGGTATCTAATTTTCATATTGTTGAAAAGCTTGGTCTTCGGCTGCATAATCGAATTGCGCTTCGTCAATTTGTTTGGGTGAATTCTCACGCTCCCAAGCAATTGTGCGCAGTAAGGCTTCATCGAGAGGAACGATTTCTTGATATCCCAACTCTTGACGAATGCGTGTGCTGTCAGTGTTTAAGTTTTGCGTCCAATTTGCGTCATCGTCTACAAGGTGCTTGGGCATTTGACTTTGTGGCAAAACCTTGATTTGCCCAGACCATTGAGTTGCATCCGCTATTTTCTGATCCCACTCGGCTGTTGTGTGCGTGTAGGTTTCTGAGATGTTGTAGATTTTATTGGCCGCAACGGGGTTGGTAAGTGCCAATACAATTCCGGCGGCAACGTTTTCAACGTAGCCTCGACAAAAGCGCCACTTGGCACACGTTTCTTCAAGTAACATAAATGGGCGCTTGTCGTCAATGCGTTTGAGTGTGGGGAATAACCGATGCTGACCATCGTTGGGTCCATAGACTGCGGGCAAACGCAGTACTGTGCCCGGTAAGTTGGCGTCATTTAGCACACGGTGTTCAATTGGGATTTTGTCGTAGTGATCTGCCCAAGCTTGCGGATCGTCTTTATCGCGTGGCGGATCGGTTCGATAGGGATAGAGAACGTCACGCACGGGTGCATCTTCGGTGAGTGGTGTGGGTTCTCTCCTTGTTCTTTCCCGTGGAAAATGCCGTAGGCTTTGTAAACGTCGCAACTGCTTACAAGCACAACGCGGTCGGTGCGATTTTGAAAAACGGACATCACTGTGTCTGCGTTTTTCTCGAACATTGAAATCATGTCGAGCACGACGTCGGGTTTGAAGGCATCAATTTCTGTTGTGAAGTCAGCCAACGTGTCACGGTGCCCGTGAATGTGTTGCACACTGTCGGGCAGGTCACAAGGTGTTTGCCCTCGGTGAAAAACTGTAACATCGTGGCCTTGTTCAATCAACTGCCGCGTAACAAAGG
>JABIFK010000672.1 GCA_018650745.1 Candidatus Latescibacterota bacterium
CGGTATGCCAATGAGGCGTATCAAATTTCGGTGCGCAAAGTGGGGGAAGGTACTTCTTTGACGGGGCATTTGGGATTGGCTTATGGCTTGGGCAATTCGGTGGATATTGGCATTACTGTACCGGTTATGTTTGATGTGGCGGGTGGGTTGGCCAAATATGGATCTGGTGATATTACGACGACGCTGAAATTTGGTTTCCCCGGCAAGTTTCCTTCAAATTATTATTTTGGTTTCGATTTTTCGATGTTGCACCCTTATGGATACAAAGGTCGAACGGCACTCAATGTGCGTCCTTATAGCCGTGAGGGCCGCGAGATTGCTTCTCGTGTGATGTTGGATATTAACAGGGAAGCCATTGGTTTTCGGGCAAACATTGGTTATATATTTTCGGCAGTTTCACGAGATCCTGGCTTAATGTATGGCGGAGCTGTTGAGGTGGGACGGGGGCAGGTTTTTACGATGACTGGTGAATACTGGAGTGAACCCAGCGCCATTGGTGGTCAAACAAAACGTGCCATTTTGGGTGCTCGAATGAATTTGTGGCGTCTGAAATTGGAAGCGGGGGTAGAAAAAGGTTTAAGCCCTGACTTGCCTGATGTTACGGCCATGGCTGGTATTCGTTTGCAGCCTAAATTGGGTGGTGGGCGCAAACACCAACACTCATCTATTGTGCGCGTGCCAAAAAATATTGAAACAACCGTGCGCGTGGCAGTGATCAATTTGGTCGGTTTTGAACATCAACGTGCGGGTGAACTTGTGGCTCAAGAAATAAAAACGAAACTGAGTCGCTACGCACATATCCGCTTGGTTGATGTGGGTAAGGATACCAAATACTTAGATCCTGATGCCGCTTTAAGACTGGCACAGGAAGCGAATGTTGATGTGGTTATTACGGGACGCATTTTGCGCCATGAAATGGCTCGCGGATCGAAGCCCAATTTGCCATTGGTTGTGGGGGTGCCTCAAACACGGGCTCATATGGCCGCAGATATTCGGGTTATTGATCGGCGAGAAGGTTCGAATGTGCTTTCATTTTCTTTACAAGGCGTAGGCCAACAAAGCCGAGGATTACGCATGTTTCCAACATCGGGAGATGATAGAACGAGTTATTTGAGCGCGTTAGACAAGCAACGTGTATGGACTGAGGCGATTGTGCATATGTTGACAGATTTGTATGAAGGCATGCATGACGAATTTGATTGGTTCCCTGGATAAATGAGATTTGATCAATCACTCTTTACTTATGTCGGGATTGCCGCAGTTGTTGTCATTCCGTGTGCTTATTTAGATGGGATCCATCGGTATGTGCAGTTGCCGCAAGCTTTGGCTTTGCATATTGTGGCATTCGGTGGGTTTGTCGCGTGGATGATATCGGGCCGTTGGCGTTCGTCGGTTTTGGTTTTGCCTGCTCTTGTTTTGTTATTGGCTGAGGGTCTGTCTGTTTATCAGGCACAAAGTCGCATATTGTCTCTGGTGCCCGTTTCGACGCATTGGGCAGGTTTTGCATTGTTTTGTGCTTTGTTAAATGGTTTGACACGAGAAGGATTCTTGAAGATTGTGCATGTTGGGTGTGGTGTGGGGGGGGTGCTTTCGATCTTGGGTTTGATACAGTTTTTTGGGTGGGGACAAACCTGGGTGCCTACTTCGGGTTTGCCGAGTGCAACATTTGGTCACCGCAACTTGGCAGCGGCATATTTGATAGGTATGATTCCGATGACAATTTGGGTGTGGTGGCAAGAACAAAATCGATGGGCTTCTTTGGGGTGGGGTTTTGTTTTTGGGTTAGAAGGGGCTTTTCTATTGGCCACCCGGTCGCGTGGGGCTTGGGTTGGGTTATTTGTGGGGCTCTTGATTATTGGGTTTGTATTTGTTGTATATCGGCAACGGTACGGATGGGTATTGCGGTGGGCTCGCTTTCGTGGATATGGCATCGGCCTTGCATTGTTTATCATCGTTGGCGTGGCATTTGTACCTGCACAAGTTGAGAAAGGTGCGGGGGAGGCCATGTGGCATGGCAAGGTGAATTTGTCTGATGCCGTGACGTCGGTGGTTTCTTCGGGAGGGGATAAGAGCCGGCTCATTTTGTGGCAGCATACCATAGAGATGATTCTTGCACATCCGTTTGGTGGCGTGGGGGCTGGAAATTGGCGTGTGATGTATCCTGTTTTTGCTGGTGGAGACTTGATGCATCCTCAAACGGTTCCCTATCGTCCTCACAACGATTTTTTATGGGTTTGGTCTGAAACGGGTTTTGTTGGTTTTGTTGGTTTTATCGGTTTTGTTGGTTTTGCTCTGTATTTAGGATGGCATTCTATTCAACGCTCGTTTGGGGGGATCGAATGGGCTTTGTTTTGCAGCCTGATTGCCGTGGTTGTGAATACTTCGTTTGGTTTTTCACGTGTATTTCCTGGCGCTTGGTTGCCGTTTTGGTTGGCTGTGATCGGTTTGGGTATATCACAAGATGAGCGTCGTAAAGAAAGACCTGGTTTGCGATGGGGCATTGGGCTGGGTTTGTTGACGATCATTGCAAGTGGGACGGGGATCGCCAAACAGATTGATTTTGATCGTCATTTTTTAAACGCACGTGTTGCTTTCGCTCAACAACAGTGGCCCTTGGTGACTGAGGCAGCTGAGAGTGCTTTGCAGTCTGGGGCATTTGATGAAGAAGTATTTTTGATGCGTGGTCGAGCATATGTTGAAATGGGTGATGCCAAAAAGGGCATGCAGGATTATCGTAAGGGGTTGCGTGTTCATCCGCATTCTGTGGCACTTTGGAATGGGTTGGGCAATAGCTTACGGCAGCAAGGATTGCTTGGTGAGGCTCGCACATCTTATTTGCAAGCGCTGAAATTCGATCCAGCATCTGGCGAAGCATTTAATAATTTGGGTACTTTATATGCTGCATCGGGTTTGATTGATTCTGCGTTGAATGTTTATCAAAAAGCCCTTCAATTCGCTGTAGATTTGCGGCCTGTATATGCGAACATGAGTATTGTCTATCGAAAAAAAGGAATGAGCCCAGAGGCTATTCAAAGTGCCCAAAAGGCATTGGCAATAGACCCAGAACATGTGGAAGCTTTGGTTGCTGGTGGCAACGCTTTTTTGGCTGCCCGTCGTTTTGCTGAAGCTGCGCAAACCTTCTCAAAGACGCTTCGATTGGCTCCTGACCTTGTTCAATTACACTTTAGTCTTGCCCAAGCTTATGAGGGTCTGGGAGATGTGCAAGGTGCGATGGTGTCCTATCGACATTTTCTTAAGCAATGGACTGGGGGAGATGGCCCCCAAGTACGATTTGCAAAACAGCGTTTGAATGTAAACCTTTCCCCCCCTAACTGATTAATGGGATTTGACTTTGCGCTATGAATAAGCCTATATTCTACAAATTACGACAAAGAGCCGCTGATACGGTCATATTCATTCTTTTAATTGGCTTGATCGGATGCAACGCACAAACTTTTGATGTTGTGGGACCCGGCAATCTGGAACCCGATACTGGGAGTGCGCTGATTACGGCATCTATTCCTCCGTTTGCGCGCGGTTTGATCC
>JABIFK010000674.1 GCA_018650745.1 Candidatus Latescibacterota bacterium
CGATGTTGGGAAAGCAGTGCAAACTTGTTTTGACACCTGACTTTACCCAAATGCGATTTGCAGGGGCTGGCGCAGTTGAGATCTCATTGTATTTGTCACGCTTGTTTTGGGCAATATTGGCCTTGGGGATGAGGGGCGGTCTTTTGGGTGCCAAGATTTGGTGGCGAGAGAGGCAAGTGAAACGCAGTGCCGTGCTAAACGAAGCGTAGGGGTGTGTGGTGGGCGCTCTCAGTGTTTGGTGTCCATGTATAAGGAGGCAATATGCCAATAGATGATTTGATCAAAACAATGATGCAAGAGTTTCGAGAAATTGTAAAAACGGAAACGGTTGTCGGTGACCCTGTGGTGGCTGGCGATGTGATCATCGTGCCTGTGTCGAAAATTTCATTTGGATTTGGTGCAGGAGGCGGAGAGAGCGGTAAAAAAGGTGGGAGCCGTGGGACGGGCGGTGGTGGGTCGGTACAACCCGTTGCATTCATTATCATACAAAATGGAAAGGCCCAGTTGGTGCCCTTGGAAGACAAGGGCATGTCGGTCGGGGATTTGTTGAAATATGCACCCGATGTGATTAAGAAGATCAAAGAGTTTAAAGACAAGCGGGATAAAAAAAAGAGTGGTGAGGCGGCGGAGCCTGAGGCTACAGAAGAGGATTAAGCAGTTCTCAATCTGAAACGCTTGATATTTACGGTTGATAATGAAACAAAAAAATCCCCAGTAGCAATTGCTACTGGGGATTTTTGTATGTGTTTGCATGTTATTGTGTTGTTTGATAATAGGGGTTGTCACCCTCTGCGTGGTCTGTGATGTCGAGTACATTTTTGATTTCTGGGATAGCTTCTTTTATCATCACTTCAACGCCCTGCTTCAGGGTCACATCAACCATTCCACATCCTTGGCACCCACCACCAAATTGGAGATAGACGGTATCTTCTTTGATGTCAATCAAAGATACATTGCCACCGTGAGATGCAACGCCGGGATTGATCTTTTCATCAAGAACGACTTGGATTTTTTCGGCTAAGGTGCCTTTGAGATGGGGGGGGACCTTGTGTGGATTTTCGATTTTGAACCCTCTGCCCATCAAACCATCAACAAAGTCTAGGGTGATATCTTGTGTAAACTTGGTGCTGGCTTCGTCGATATAAACCTTAAACCCGTCGTATTCCAATACGGTATCTGTTGGTGAATCTTGGCCTTCGGCTACAAAAGCGAGACGGTAGTTTGCCTGTAGGGGCGATGTGGCTTCGGCGGTGACACGCACACCAATGATGGGGGTCTCTTGGTCTTCCATGAGGCGCTTGACTTCAGTTTGGGCAATGTCGGTTACGGTGATATCCATAACTTTCTCCTAAAATACAGCGATGAGGTTCACTAAATATAAATTACGAGTCCAGTGGATCAGCTAAAAACTTGCCCATCCAAAGTGGCTTAAGGGTGTTGCTTAAGGTGCTGGGGCAACTTGCAAAATCTGTTGGGCTTTTTCTCTCAGTTCAGATTGAAGTGCATTTTCATCACCCAACAGGTCATGTAATGTAATCTTATCGAGCATTTGGTCAACCACAAACTGAATGGCATTCCATAACGAACGAACAGAGCAATTGACGGTATGTGTGCACAATTCTTCTTGGCCCGCGTGATCACCACAAAATTCTGGATCAAATAAACGGCCGCCAAGTGCAGTGAGCACATCTGCAATAGATACTTCGGAAGCCTGACGGGCAAGTTTATACCCACCTGCTTGGCCACGAACACTTTCGATGAAATTGCCCAATCTGAGGAGGCGAACAAGCTTGCCTACATTGGCAGTTGACAAACCTTCGGCGTTGCTGATTTCTGATATGGTGATGCTGTTTCCGGTGTTGCGTTCATTTTGGGCAATCTGTATGAGACACCGGAGGCCGTATTCTTCTTGTGTGCTGAGTTTCATCGCAAAGCCTTAAAGGAAAACGAACAAGGAAAAACGGTTATTTCTTTGGAAACTTGTGATGTGATAGATGCTAAAGCATACCCAGTTCAAGTTTGGCTGCTTCAGACATGCGGTCGGGGCCCCAGGGTGGGTCAAAAACGAGGTCAAGTTTGACATCGTAGACACCCTCTACACCACGAGCTGCTGATTCTACTTGGCCGGGTAAGATACCTGCGACGGGACAATTTGGCGATGTGAGCGTCATTTTGACATACGTGTTGCCGTCGGACTCTATTTTGATTTCGTAAATGAGGCCCAATTCATAGATATCTACTGGAATCTCGGGGTCGTAAACTGTTTTGAAGGATTTGATAATTTCCTTCTCAACTGCATCGATATCGATAGGTTCCGTGGGTTTTTCGTTGGGAACTGTGGTTTTTTTTGATTCATCTTCTTTCGGGGGGACTGGGGCTTGTACATTGTGCTTGCCATCTATTAAGGGGATTTCTTGGGCAGATGTTTGTTCTTCTTTACTTTTTTTACTTTTAAAAAAATTGAGTGGATTCACGAGGTTTCTCCCTCTGTGGTGATCGGGTCTTGGTGGTTGAGTAATGCTGCATGGGCTGCATGCCAGGCCAAGGTCGCGCATTTTACACGCGTGGGATAGTCTCGTATGCCAGCAAAAACGGCGAGTTTCCCCATATCTTCAGACGTTTGCTTCGCGCTCTTATCGGTAACCATATTTTGAAATTGGAGAAATAGGGTCTTTGCATCTTCGACCGTTTTGCCTTTGAGCGCTTCTGTCATAAGTGATGCAGACGCTTTAGAAATCGCACACCCAGAACCTTGAAAGGCAATGTCTGAGATGTGATCGTTCTCCACATTGACATACAAAGTCACACGATCACCGCATAAAGGGTTGTTGCCTTCGGAAACGCGCTGGGCAGACTCTATGGCCCTGAAATTTCGGGGATTCTTATTATGCTCCAGAATCACCTGCCGGTAAAGTTCGTTGCTATAAGCCATTTATCCTCCAGAACATGGAGGGCTTTATCCG
>JABIFK010000676.1 GCA_018650745.1 Candidatus Latescibacterota bacterium
AAATCAATCGCAGCAACCCCAAAACGCGTACCCAAAACGCGATCAAAAGCGGTTGGACTCCCGCCGCGCTGAATGTGACCCAACACGGTCGCACGACTTTCAAATCCGGTACGTTTTTCGATTTCAGCGCTCAACATGGTCCCAATTCCACCCAAACGCACATGCCCGAACGCGTCTTTTTCTTGGGTCTGCAATACAAAGCTTTCATCTGCCAATTTCGCACCTTCAGCAACCACCACTATGCTAAAAGTTTTACCTCTGCTGTGTCGTTTCTGGATGGTCTCACACACTTCATTCAAATCAAAAGGTGTTTCGGGGATCAAGACAATATCAGCCCCACCCGCAATGCCAGCCTCAACAGCAATCCAACCCGCGTGCCGGCCCATCACTTCCACTACCATCACACGATTGTGAGATTCTGCAGTGGTATGCAACCGATCTACAGCTTCCATTACAATATTTATGGCCGTGTCGAATCCAAATGTCTGATCCGTACCATCCAAATCATTGTCAATCGTCTTAGGAACCCCAACAACAGGAACACCCATTTGAGCAAGTTTATTTGCCACACCTAAGGTATCATCCCCGCCAATAGCAATGAGACCATCCAAACCCATCTTTTTCATGTTTGCAGCAACAAGTTCGCCGCCCTTCTCACCCTCTTCACTGAAGGGATTTGTTCGCGAAGTCCCTACGATCGTGCCCCCACGGTGCAAAATGCCGGAGACACTTTCCAAATCAAGAGGACGCGACAAACATTCCATCATGCCACGCCAGCCTTCAAGCACGCCCACAACTTCATAATCGTAGTAGGTCATGCCTTTGCGCACAATTCCCCGAATCACAGCATTTAGTCCAGGACAATCACCGCCCCCAGTCAACAGACCAACTCTTTTTGCTGCCATAAGAATCTCCCTTTTACCAAAAAACCAAGCAATCAACAAAACGCATATCAAACTGAGATTTTGGGCAAAAAAATCGAACAATCATCCAACATCTCTAAACCAACCAAAGGGTTAAAGTTTAACAGATTACAAAATTAGTGTCAAGAAAATGTTATCCAAGACGTACACAAATATAAATATACCTCATCTTGTAAACTTAGCCAAAATTCAGTTTAAGCCCCTTAACAACAGGCTCTTCCAAGTGGATTGAACGTGCCTAGCAAGTCAATAAATTATAGAAAAACCTTAGAACCCTTCTACATTAATCGTCCCCAAAATCTGGCCGTGCGACAGCAGCAACAACAACCCTCTGAGCTCCTGCCATACACAATGCCTCCCAACAAGCCCTGCTTGTCGCCCCCGTTGTCACAACATCATCTACGAGAACAATCTGACGCCCCACAATATCCTTTGCGTCTTTTACCCGGAAAGCACCTGCGACATTCTGATACCGATTTTCCCTGTTCAAACGGGTCTGTGAAGGCGTGTAACGGTCTCGTTTCAACGTCTTTTCCAAAACGTTCAGGCCCAATTCTTTAGCGAGTGCACGAGCAATGATTGTGCTTTGATTGTATCCTCGTTCTCGGGTGCGAGCAGTATGAAGGGGTATGGGCAACACAATCCAATCTTTATTTATTTCCAAACGCCGGCTTAAACAATGCCCCAAAGCGCGTCCCAGAAGTCTGCCAGGCAGAACTTTGCCTCGATATTTGAGCAAATGAATGAGTTGCCGTATCTCGTCATTGAATTCCTTCAGCACATAAACCGCAACACCCTCGAGCCTCAGCTCCACCCCTCGTTCATGAGTCGTACACCCGGCTACCTCGGCGCACAAATGGCAAAGCCCAGGTTGTTGTCGCAACGCCTTTTTACATAACAAGCAGTGCGGAGGATACAAAAAGGTCAACCATGCGTTGAGAATACGTGCCCACATCAAAGACACCCTAACGTGACCCAGATCACATTCAAATTACTGCGATTGTAGCATGTTTTATTCGTTCTACATCACCAAAGGATTTACGCTATGACAAAACGCATCCTGGTAATAGATGACGAATCCGGTTTTTGTGACGTATTGCAAGACCTACTTGAAAGTGATGGATATCAAGTAGAAGCCCCTCGTCAGTTGGCATCGGCAATTGGCACGGCACTCTTAGGAGAACACGACCTCATCATTCTCGATCTGCGCATGCCAGGCATGAACGGTTTAGAAATTGCTCGATTATTTAAGCAAAAAGCACTACATACACCCATATTGATCATTTCAGGCTACATAACAGAGGATATTCCTCAACAATTGAACACCCTTGGTATTCACAATGTGGTGTCGAAACCTTCTGGCGTATCTCAGTTGCGCCATGCAGTGGCAACTGCTTTGGCCTGACACCCATACACCAAACTCAATAAGCAGATGCCCCAAGAAAACTTGGGGCCTTTTTTATGCCCTACTTTGCCTTTACATTGCCATTTGCTTATCTTCATCTTTGATCAAAACGCATGGGTCAGATCAACATATTAGACTCTATTCACAAATAAGCTACTTTAATGGGACAAGCACTTATGCAAAAAACCCGAGCAATCATCTTCGACCTCGATGGCACCCTTTTCGATCTGAATCCATTAGTACAAGCAGCCCGAAAGCGCGTAGCTGCCTTTTTATTCAAACAAGGATTTTTTGCTTCACAAAGTTATGCATTTAAGAGACTCAATGCGCTAGAGCTCAAACACGGCCCATATTATTCTTCATCTCCGTATTATTTTGCGTTTTATGATATTGCAAAAGCCATCCAAAAAGACAAACCAGAGACATTAAAACGCTTCTTCAAAAAAAATGCCAAACATCCCGAATTTGACCCCATAGAGGCATTTGTTCAAGAATTAGAACACATATACAATGCCGAAGATGTAGACGAAGTCCTCAAGCCTTACCCAGATATGCGGCAGACCCTCAAAGAGTTACGCAATGCGGGCTACCGCCTTTTCCTCGTCACATTGGGCCGCTCCCAGCGTCAGAAAAACAAAATTGACAAATTGGGCATTGCCCCCTATTTCGACCGAATCATCAATGAAGGGCCTCCCGCTCACGAGTATTGGTTCAATGAATTGTGCCAAACAACAGATCTCACGCCCTCAGAGATAGTCGTTATAGGTGATCGCACCCACGACGAAATTCGCACGGGCAATCGGTTAGGCTTTACGACTGTTTGGCTCAGGCGAGGACGTTTCGCCCAAGAGGAACCCGCGCCGGGTGAACGCCCCGACTATGAGATCCGATATTTGGCGCAATTGTCCACGTTATTGCACCTTTCTCGAATGGGCAAAACACCGGACAGATTCAGAATAGCCGTTCTAGGAGGTGGCACAGGGCTCCCCACAGTGTTGCGCGGCGTCAAACCTTACACATCAAGCCCCACAGCTGTTGTTGCGGTAACCGATACGGGTGCGTCTTCGGGTCGAATTCGGTGGAATTTGGGTGTGCAACCCCCTGGTGACATACGAAATGCACTCACAGCATTGGCAGATCCAGATCGGGTTTCTCAAGGTCTTTACAAGGTCTTTCACCACCGATTCCCAAACAGTGAGCAAGAG
>JABIFK010000630.1 GCA_018650745.1 Candidatus Latescibacterota bacterium
CCCATCACAATGGGTTTGAGTTCGTGTTCTATGATGGCGGCCAAAGCATCGGGTGCACCTTTAATGCGGCCAAAACTTGCAGCGCCCTGACCGGTGATGCCATCATCGGTTTCAATTGTCACATGTACGGAGCCAGAACCGGGTAGGGCTTGTAAGGCGTCGCGTTTGGGATTTTCGGATGGCGTGCGTTTTTGGACATCGATTTTGAGGTCGGTGATTTTCATTTGTTCTCCTTTGTAAGGTGTGAAACATAAAAAGGATAGTGGAGAAATGGAAGGGGAAAAAGAGGTGCGAGTTTTGCACTTGACACACATCCAATAATAAGGCATCATCGGGTCAAATAAACACATGGGAGAATACATTATGTTGCGTTTTATGGTTTGTTTGCTGTTTGTAATGTTGGTGTTTGAAAGGAGTTGGGTTATGGCGGAGACACAATCTGCTGAGCAGCGATTTGAACAGGCAATGAACAATAAACACCTAAAAGTTGAAGGTCAGGTTACTGGCGAAGGGTTCTGTTGGCACGCCGCTCATGCCGCCGATGATTTTGTGACCGGTTATTTGACTTATCAGGATACGGCGTGGTTAGACCAGGGCGTTAAGTACTTTGATTGGTTGGTTGGCTTGATGGCTGAAGCGCCTGATGGATATCAGGGATGGATTGGGCCATTTATTTATGAAAAAAGTGTGTGGTGTGATGTGCATGTAGGAGATGCTATTTTGGTGAATCCGATGTTGCGATTTTCTGAAGTTATATTGAAAGATCACGGGTTAAAAGCGAAATATGGCGAAGCCGCTGAGAAATATGTGTCTTTGGCCAAAAAGCATTTGATTGAGAAGTGGGATGCGCGCGGTACCTGGCGCGAAGATGGGCCCTACGGTTCTTATGCATCGTGGAATCAATATTTGGAACCGGGGGATCTGTCGCAGTGGCGAGATAAGGATATTAAGAAGTCTACGTTGTCGCTGCCATTTAACAAACAGTTTGATATGGGCATTGCCAGTTTGCGATTGTGGCGTATTACGGGTGAGATATCGTACCGTGGTCGGGCGGAACGCATTTTTAGATTGATGAAGAGCCGGATGCAATTGGTGGATGATCATTTGGTGTGGAATTATTGGGAGCCAATGGGTGTGTGGGATGTTGAAGGTAATGATTTGCGGCATTGGGTGAATGTGCATCCGTATCGCAATTATCAGGCGGGAGAGCTGGGCAATATTGTTGAAGCCTATCATTCGGGCATTGTGTTTGATCGGACAGATATTGAACGGATGATCAATACAAATATGAAGGTGATGTGGAATGGTGACTTGGATGATCCTCTGTGGCGCAATTCGAATGCGAGTGGTGAATGGGAAGCACCAGAACCTCCGCCAGAGGGACGGAAAGGACGTGCGGGAACGTTGTGGTCAGCTTTGCACGGTTTTGATGAGACGGTTCGAATGTTGCATGAAAAACGGCTGAAACCTGAAACGCTTGCCTATGATTATTTTCACACTGTGGAGAAGGCGAACGCGGTTGGTTTTGATCGTGAATATGTTGGAGAAAAGGATGTTGATGTTTTTGATGTATCGTATTCTGATTGTGCTGATTTGACGATGGTTGCTGTATTGCCTGTTGTATTTAAACAGAGTGAGACCGTTACCTTGACGAGCAAAGCCGCTGTGGGTGGTACGTTTGAGATTGCGATATATAATGACAAGGGCGAGCGTTTGGTTGGTTTGTATGACAATACAATGATGGGTGGCACAGACGGCATGAAGGGCATCTTTACAATGTCTTGGGATGGCACCAATGCAATGGGTAAACCCGTGAGGGCCGGGCGGTATTTGGTGCGATGGACTTTGAATGGCGCTTATCGAGAAGTGCCTGTGTGGTTTGAATAAACATGGTCGCAAGTCTCAGGTTTAAAATCAGAAAGTCGAACAATGGCTCTTGACCCGTGACTTTCAGACTTGAGACCTGTGACTGTTCTGTGGGTATGTACTGGACATGATATGATTTGGGGAATTGTTGCCGCCTTGATTATGGGCGTGTTGTCTTATCGGCTGCGCTTGCTGAGTTTGAGTGGTGCTTTGGCGGCTGTTGCTTTGGGTATTCCTGTTTTTGGATTTGGAGGCTGGATGTGGGCAGTGCCCATGCTGGCCTTTTTTTTATTGTCAAATTTGTTGGGGAAAGTTGGCAAGGCCCGAAAGGCACAATTTGATTTGGTGTTTGAAAAGGGCGGCCAACGCGATATTTATCAAGTATTGGCCAATGGCGGTGTGGCTGGTGTGATTGCTGTGATTTATGCGGTGACTGGGCGCGTGGATTTATTTCCGTTGTATTGTACGGCATTGGCTGCTGCGGCAGCAGATACGTGGGCGACCGAATTGGGCACATTGGCAAAAGGGAC
>JABIFK010000679.1 GCA_018650745.1 Candidatus Latescibacterota bacterium
CGATTGCAGCATCTCACGATAATCCGTATAAACAGCAGTGTCTTGCTCTGGGTGTAAATCACTGATAAACATATGGGGCGCATTGAGCGGATCACCTGGCGCTTCGACAGGGGCAGGCCGAGGACCAAGCCCTTCACCCCGTTTGCGAAAACGATAGGCATCTTCTTCTTTTCGTGCACACAAAGACGTAATGCGAAAATGATCTCCAAACCCATTCTCTTGCAGCACCTGAAACCCACGCAAATGTGCATTCAAAATACGCGCGCAACCAATCACACCAATCTTAATCTCTGACCCCATAAGCAAACCCTCTCACATAAACAGCAAAAAAAGAAAAATACTTCTCAACCTTCTACCCGTTTCCTGCCCTTCATTTACCAATTTGTATAGGCACCATCTTCGCGGCTAAATCCGGCTGCTTTACCCGGCACGTATTCATCCATACCATCAAAAGCTTCTTCATTAAACGCAATACCCAAACCAGGTCCATCAGGCACCAACAAATAGCCCTTTTCAAACGGCATTTGTTTGGGAAACACATCCGTCATTGTTGACATAGGCACACGTGGTAATTCCTGAACCCCCACCAAAGGAGACGACAAGCACAGATGTAAACACGCCGCAGTAGAAACAGGACCCAACGGATTGTGCGGGGCCAAATAAATGTAGTGCGCCTCACACCACCCCGCGATTTTTTTCGCCTCTGTCAAACCACCCACAATACACAAATCTACACGGCAATAATCCATCAAATCTTCTTCGATCACCTGCTGAAACTTCCACTTGCTGTCAAACTGTTCACCAACGGCAATAGGCACCGATGTGTGTTGGCGCACCAAACGCAAACTTTGTGTGCTTTCACTACGCAAAGGATCTTCAATAAAATACGGACGGTATTGCTCCACACGGCGACAAAACTCAATGGTTGCCGCCGGATCTAAACGCGTATGTACGTCCACACAAATCTCCAACTCGTCACCACACGCCTCTCGCACCGCTTTTACCTGTTCAATACCATATCGCACCGCGCGCGAAGGCTCAAACACCCCCGGGTCGGTCGGATCCGACATGCCCCACCGAACAAATTTCCATCCCTCGTCCATCCGCTTTTTGCAATTGGCCACCAACGTATCAATCTGGTCGCGTTCACCAATGTGCGGATAACACACCACCTTATCACGCGTAAGCCCCCCCAACAAATCATAAACAGGCACGCCCAACGCCTTGCCTTTTAAATCCCACAGTGCAATATCCACAGCACTCACAGCCGACGATTGCACCACCCCTCCTGGGAAAAATCCCCCTCGAAACATGACCTGCCACAAGTATTCAATACGTGAAGGATCTGCGCCAATCAGGTCGGGCTCAAAACTTTTCACCACCTCAGCAATTGCAGCTCCCCGCCTTTTTAGCCCCGCTTCTCCAAGCCCATACAATCCTTCGTCAGTTTCAACCTTTACGAAAAAATTTCCACTGCTGTGCACAAATGTTTTCAACGCTGTGATTTTCATATTTCACCCTCTTTGTTTTTTTCTGCTGAGTTGACTACCCAATCCACCTGGCGGTGCCAACCTGATCTGCTATCGGCAAAGCGCGATCCAATTCCCCTTGTGTCAAGGGGGCCAAGTCCGATGCTTTTACATTTGCTTCAATTTGTTCGCGATTCTTCGCACCAGCGATTGCACAAGACACGCCAAGGTGGTCCAATACAAATCGCAAAGCCGCTTGCACCATGGTTCGCTTTTCATTCTGCAGAAACAGCAACTCTGGCAATTTCTTCAGCCCTTCTTGAACTTCTGCACGTTGAAATCGCTCATAACGCAAATCATTTTCTGGAATGGCTTCCGCATTTTTGCCAAAGTATTTACCCGTCAATTGCCCCTTTGCCAAAGGCACGCGAATCAGGGTTCCAATATCCTGCTCTTTTGCCCAATGCAAGAATGCATCAGCTGACCGCTCCAACATGTTATATCCTATTTGTAGAGTATGAATGGGGCCAAACACCTGCAACTTCTTGACGGCTTCTTGATTATTTGTCGAAATGCCGTACCAGCGAATTTTGCCTTCCGTTTTTAATTTTGCAAAACTTTCCATCACTGCGGGCATCGCCCATTCATGGGGAATTGAGTGCAACTGATACACATCAATAAAGTCGGTTTGCATTCTTTTCAAACTGTCTTCACACGCCGATACAATATGCTTTCGAACGGCATCTTCATCTGGTCGGTCTTTGTCCAATCCACGATTCGGTTGCACCTTTGTTGCTATCACCCATTTGTCACGGCGGTTCTTCAAGGCTTGCCCTACCAAAATCTCACTGTGTCCACCACCATACCCTTCGGCAGAATCGAGTAAATTCACACCGAGTTCCTCGGCCCGATGAATCAACGCAATCGATTCATCATCGCTCGCACCAGACCAAACCTCAATGGTACCATCTGATCTCTGTTGCTGACGTGCAATGGGATAGGCACCTAAGGCAATGTCTGATACCTCTATGCCTGTTTGTCCTAATTTGCGGTATTTCATTTCGACACCTCGCATCCTTCACCCGCATTCAACGTCAATTCCTTCCAATCGCCATTTTCCCACCGCCAGAAAAATGTTTCCAGCGATTTCCCCCCATTATAAAACCGTGCCCGCGTGTCCGATTGCACCAAAGCCATCACCCCATCAGACAATCCATCCCCACCTTCATGTTTAACTTCCAAAAGCGGCGTCACTTTGCCCTTAACCTCACGGGTCCCTAGAAGCAACGGCCCATAACAACCCGTCACAGCGCCAATGCCCCAATTGCGTCCATGCCCTGCAGCTGTCGAACAAATCGCGCTGCCCATATCGGCATGCTCCCGCCCACCACGCAAAGCGCGCCTGGCCATCATCAGCTTTGTCGAAGCTTGCTTGAATGCACGCTCTGCATAAACAACATTTCCAGTGACCTGATACGCCAATGTCAATGCTGCGGTACACGGCTCCGTTGTAGGTTTAACCGATCCATCGTCTCCCCACATCCCCCAATATGTCATATCATTGCGCTTGCCCACACCAGGCCATTCACGTTTGCGTAATTGTGGAAACACCATTGCCAATTCCCCATCTTGGTGTTCTGGCATCTTCCCTACTTGCGCCCGAATCGCATCATCCAAAGACTCATCCGCAAAGGCTTGTCTATAATATGAAAGTGCCGCGGAACCAGGGTCTGCATAAGGGTCTAATAGTTCCGAAATCATAGGCTCGGCGATCCGTTTCGCTGCTTGTCGAAACACCTCATCGCCCGAAGCGGCATACAAGTCACCCAACGCATAAATTGCTCCAGAAGCCAACAACACTTCTCCTCCAATTAATGGATCACCAGCCACATGATGATTGCCTTGTGCGGCTTTTTGCTGCTCGGCTTTTGCAGTGCCATGCCAAATTGGCTCGCCTTCTGGGCCCCATACCACAGGCAAAGGTCCATCGGGAATATCCACAATCATTTGCGCCCGGCGACGGCCATATTGCAAAGCCCAATCCAAATAACGATCTTGCTCAGTCACACGATGTGCGGCCAATGCAATGTGTATAAAACGAAAATGTTCGGCCAGTTCCACATCGTATGCATCATCTCCACCCACAGTGCGAGTGCCAATGTAATACCCATAAAACCGATCCCGATCCCAGTCATACCACGCCGGAACATCTGCAACCCAATTGCCAATGTGCTCTGCGGCATCATCCAACATATTGGCGGCTTTTTCATCATCCGGGAACAATCCCAAGTGACGAGGTAAAAATAAAAGAAAGGGTTCTGTGCCATGATGCGCTTCTGCTTCGGGTTCATAACCATGCATACAATCACGCGCAACCCAACCAGCCAGCATGTCGCGCAGATACACACAATGTTCTTTCCCCCCCACACTACCCGTCACCAAATAGTGCGGGAACCACGCCAGTGCATAATTGGCCTCGTCTTCTCCGCCACCATGCTTGCTGGGCGGATCCATTCGGCGACTCTGATCTAACCAAGCATCCATTTCTTTTCGCAACACCTGATAATACTTAAAAATTGCGTCCATAGCCCCTCCAACGTTGTCTGTTTAATGCTTCGCAGTCATTGTTTTACGTCATTGTTTTCCATTTTAAACTTTACATTTTTAATTTTTAATTCGACTCTCGCCTTCTCACCATATTTACCTTGACCTTCCCAAAACAGAACCCTACTTTACACACGATTCACGGCACATCATAGCGAACAAACAACACAAAGTCAAGGTCTGCCAAAAGACCTGTTGAAAGGATTTGGTTATGTCAGAAATCCGTATGGATGCACAAACCCTACAAACATTTATACACGCTGTTTTTGAGCAAGCAGGCATGCCATCTGAAGATGCCGCAGTAGAAGCCGAAGTGCTTATTTGGGCCAATCTGCGGGGTGTTGATTCACACGGCGTCTTGCGCGTCATAGACTATCTCAACAATATCAAATCTGGCAGAATGAA
>JABIFK010000681.1 GCA_018650745.1 Candidatus Latescibacterota bacterium
CAATTGGCCTGCGTGGAAAAGATCCAGCAATCTCTCCAGATGGCCAGAAAATTGCCTTTGTGATTCAACGAGATGGCAACACCAACATTGGCCAGATGAACATCAATGGCACCAACAGACAGATACTGACCAACAACAATGACGCCACACAGTACTATGGCCCCAAGTGGTCACCCGATGGCAAAGAAATTCTGTTTAGCATTTTCCGCACAGGAGAAGACAGAGACATTGCAGTTATCAGTGCAGAAGCCACGCCGAAGCCAAAAAAAGATGGCCGCCGAGAATTGGGCAAAAAGAAAGAAATAAAAGATACATCTCTCGACAGTGTGCAATTGGCTATTCAAGACAGCATCACGTCTGTTGAAGACAGTATCAAAGCATTTCCCGACAGCTTGGCCTTTGCCAACAATGCACAGTTTAAAGTACTCATCCACTCTCGTGCAGATGAACGCGATCCCATCTGGTCATCCGATGGAAAAGGCGTTATTTTCAGCTCTGATCGCACAGGCATCTTTAACGTCTACACACATGACATCGCCACTGGTGAGCAAAAGCAAATCACCAACGTGGTCGGTGGTGCATTTGTCCCGAGTCTGTCACCCAACGGCAATGACATCATTTATGCCGGTTACCATGCGTCAAATTACAGCTTCTATCGCATACCCCTTAATGAAGGTGTTGCCATAAATGCACCCGAATATTTAGACCGCAACTATGCCAGCATTTATGATGGTGACAAATTGAGTGAACTCCACAACATTGGAAGATACTCGACGCGCATGGTCTCCTACGGCATCACCCCCATTGTCTTATTAGGCCCAACCTTTATCGGAAACCGGTTTGGTCTCGACCAAATCAGCGCGGGTGCACAAATGTCTTGGGGGAACTTATTGGGCAACGACTCTTTTTATGCCAATGCCCTTATTGGAAAAAACTTTAAGCGCCAACAAGACTTTAACTCAGACTTTGCTTTCTATTATCAAAACGGCCTGCCTCCCTTACTCACAGAAGAAAGAGCCTATGCACCGCGCATCTGGTTTGGGGGTAGTCGCAGCACCATCAACAGCATTGTTGATCTCGGCACCGTCTTTGCCCAACGAGACACACAAAACGGAACGCTGGTCACAAACATAGATGGCGAGCAAGTACTCATCCCCAACGCAACACAAATACTCAACCTCACCGTCACCGAAGAAGATGATTTCAAAGACGTCTTTAACGACGCTACGGTCGGCATGGAAATGTCTATCGGACAAGGACAAACGCTTGGGCTGTCTTATGGATATCGCAGCTACTCAGAAAACTTAAAAGTCAAACAAGTCGTTCTCGACAGTACACAAATTTTCCAAACCAATGCGTCAGGGCAACTCGAAGAGATTACAGATCAAGTACCTGGTACAGGGGGAGGAGGATCAAATGTGTTTCTTGACGATTTCCTTTATAAAGACCTCAACTTCTTTAAAAGCCACGAGTGGGTATTAGGATGGAGCTTTATCACCCTCAAACCACGCACAGACACATACATTAACCCATCGGGCGGACGCGCCCTTTCACTGCGTTATCGTCGCATCAATGCCACCATCACAGACTCTTTGGCATTTTCAACCGACCTGGATCAAGACAACATTCCCGATGCCACAGACTTAGACCTCTCGCCCTCCCTTTTTAGAGAAGACCAAGTACAAAAAAGCTTCAATGAATACATTGTTTCATATAATGAATTCCTTCCTATGTTTGGTCGCTCAACACTGTCCTTCCAAGGTTTTGTGGCCTACAAAGATGGTGAAGTGAAAGAAGTGCAACAAGGGGGTGGTACATTTGAAGGCGTCTTTTATTACCCACTGCGCTATTATTTGGGTGGCATTGGCACGTTGCGTGGGTATCCATACTTTACAGCGTCGGGTAGCAAGCTGGCATTTTTCCGAGCAAACTATACAATACCGCTCTTCAAAAGTATTGGATCAGAACTACCACCGTTTTTCTTTGACAAGCTTTACCTCAGCGTGTTTTTTGAAGCAGGTGCCGTGTCCAATTCCAATGCATTGGGCGACATCGATTTTACATGGCAAAATACCAAAGATACGTTCCTTGCCGACTGGGGCTTCGAATTGCGTTTCCAAATGTTCTCGCACTACCGCATCCCAGCATATGGGTATTTCATTATGGCCATGCCAACCAAGCGTGACATTCAAATACGCAACGCCCCTCCTGGCACATTCGAACGCGTGGATGGCCGCCGGATCTACTTTGGTTTGTCATTATAAAACCTAGCGCAAGTCCATAATCAAAACTCTCCACTGCCTTTATATCCAACTGGATGCTGTGCGGTGGAGAGTTTTTTGGTTTTTCATTTTGCACATTTAAGTGTACATTCAAATATAATCTCTCCGCGCACCCAGAAATGACCGACAGGCAGCGTTCGCATTTTTTCCTTTTTCCTTACCTATGATCCCATTTCTCAAATCACTGCGCCCACACCAATGGATAAAAAACCTTTTTGTGTTGGCCGCCTTAATTTTCTCCAAACATGTATTTGAGCCAGACTATATCATCCAAGCCAGTCTGGCATTTGTGGCCTTCTGCTTTATATCAAGTGCAGTCTATTTGTTCAATGACATCAGAGATCGAAAAAACGATCGCAATCATCCAGAAAAACGCCACCGCCCAATTGCCTCAGGTGCATTGGGTGTGTCAACAGCATCGATCAGCGCAATAGTCTTGGCCATTATAGCTCTTTGGCTTGCATTTGGCATCCAGCTCTACTTCGGTATCATCCTGGTCATTTATGCGCTTATCAACGTGGGTTACTCTCTTGGGCTCAAACACGTTGTCATTCTCGATGTGATGATTATTGCATCGGGGTTCCTGCTGCGTGCCATTGGAGGTGCTTTTGCCATCGAAGTGGCAATCTCTTCTTGGTTTATCCTTTGCACAATGCTTTTGGCTCTTTTTTTAGGATTTGTCAAACGTCGCCAAGAGCTTACCCTACTCGAAAATCAAGCGGGACAACACCGTCGCAGCCTCGAAGATTATTCAGCCCCGTTTCTCGATCAAGCCATCGCGATAATGACTGCAGGCACATTGGTCTCATATGCGCTTTACACCATGTCACCCGAAGTAACTGAAAAATTAGGCACGCCCCATCTTAACCTTACCATACCCTTTGTCATCTACGGCCTGTTGCGTTACCTTTATCTGGTCTATAACAAAGGCCAAGGTGGTGATACAGCAACCACATTGCTTCGAGATTTCCCACTTCAATTGGCCTGCCTTTTTTGGGTCTTCACACTTGGTACCGTGCTTTATTTTTAATTTTCAATCTCTATATTCCATGTGGGACATCCTATGAACAGCACCGATTATCTCAAACCCGAGGTGGTGTCACGCCTTTCGCGCTTAGACTTGGTTGCACGCTTGGTTGTTGAAGGATTTATCACGGGTCTCCATCAAAGCCCCTACCATGGTTTCTCTGCTGAGTTTTCAGAATACAGACAATACATGCCAGGAGATGCCCTGCGCGATCTCGATTGGAAAGTTTTTGGAAAAACCGACCGCCTCTATATCAAACAATATGAGGAAGAAACCAATCTCAAGGCCTACATCCTCTTAGACGCCAGTGCATCTATGGCATATGGGTCTGGTAACCTCACCAAATTTCAATACGCCGCCTATACCACGGCAGCACTGTCACAGCTTATGCTGCGCCAACGCGATGCTGTAGGCCTCATCACATTTGATGAACACGTTCAAAGCTATTTGCCCCCCCGATCAGTTGGCAGCCATTTACATGCTCTGCTCAGCACCTTACAAAACACACAACCCCAAGGGGCCGATACCGATTTGGCCGCCTCATTTCACGACCTGGCCGAACGCATCAAACGCCGAGGACTCATCATTGTCCTTTCAGACCTTTTCGACGACCCCGACCGCTTGTTATCGGGCCTCAAACACTTTCGACACCGCAAGCATGAAGTGGTCGTTTTTCACATCCTCGACCCTAGAGAACGTGACCTCCAATTCGACAGAGAAACCCGCTTTGTTGATCTGGAATCGGGCTCCCAAATTGCCACCGAACCTTGGCACATTGCCCCCGCCTACCAAGAACACATGGAAAAGCTCATTGCACGCTTTAGGCAGGAATGTCGCGACGCTCTCATTGACTATGTCTTGCTCGACACCGAAGAACCCTTTGACACCGCCCTGTTCAACTACCTCGCCAAACGAAAACGCCTCATGTAAAAAAGCCGATCCTATGGATCGACTTTTTTACTTAGCATCATTGTACAACATCATTTCAAACGCTTCCCAAAACCTCATCCAATACATCCAATGCAAAATCAATATCGTCCTTCGTAATGCACAGGGGGGGTTTGATTCTAAGTACATTTCCAAACAACCCCGTTTTGCCAATCAGCAAACCCTTATCACGTGCTTTCTCTAACACCACAACCGCCTCTTCTATGGCAGGTTCTTTTGTTCGTCGATCGCGCACCAATTCCATTCCCA
>JABIFK010000683.1 GCA_018650745.1 Candidatus Latescibacterota bacterium
AAGATGTCAATGATGTCTTGTGCGAGAGCAAGAATGCCAGACGCTTTGGGATCGACATAGCGAGGTTCGAGGTAGGGGCCGCGTTTGCGGACGAGAAGGAGATCGGAGGTGAGCATAAGGCAAAAGGTAAAAGTAAAAAGTTGGATTGCGCATGGTAGTAGAACGTGGATGTGGTGTTTCTTCTTGTTTTGGTGTTAGATTTGAAAAGGGTGTGAAGATTTTTTGCCGTTCACTTTTACCTTTTTACTTTTACCCTATCTATGTGAGCCAAGGCCGTTGGTTACGGATGTATTCGCCGCCTACAAAGTCAGAGAAGAATTCCTCGAGCCAGGGGTGGTTGATTTCTTCTGTACTGGTGTCGGCTTCGAGGCTGGTTTGTGCGGCGTAGGTGCTTTGATCTGAGTCATGGACAAGCACATGATACCAGGGTTGATTGCGGTCGGGTTGGCTGAGGTTGCTTTGGTACCACGATTCGGTAGCATGACATGTAAGATCTACGGCAACGATAATGCCTCGATACCCGTAGCGTTTGTGTTTGACGAGTTGACCGGGTTTGAAACGAGACTCGGAAGTGTTTTTTTGTTTTCCAATTAACTCATGTATTTGAATGATTTGTGCTTCGTTTGGTGGTACAGGTAATTGCGCGAGTTCGTTTTTTAGGTAAGGGCCAAACGCACGCAAGGCTTGGGCCACGGATTGACGCACGGTTTCTGAGTCGTCGTCGAGCAGTTTGAGGAGGTGCGGGAGTTGAGAGGTATCTGGCATAGTGTTTACTCGAATTGTTGTTTGAATTCAGCAAATTGTTGTTTGAGGGCTTGCTGTTCTTCACGAAGAGATTGCACTTCTAGTTCCAGCTTGTCTACACGTTCGTTTTCTGCACGTATTTCAAGGACGGCGGGTTCGACAATGTCTATTTCTTCGACCTCGATTTCCCCTGAGAGCAGATGTCCGTAGCGTGCTTCTTTGCGACCGGGTTGACGGGGCAATTGTTTGACCAAAGGGTCTTCTCTGTTGGCCAATTCTGTCAAGGTTTGTTCTACGGTTTCTAAGTTTTCAAAATTGTAAAGCCGCTCCGTTCGCCCGCGAATTTCGCCTAATGTTTGGGGCCCTCTGAGAAGGAGTACACAGATGACGGCATATTCTTGTGGTGAGAGAGAGAATACGTCGGTGATATCGTGGCGGTATTTGGGGACGCGGCTGTCTTCTGAAAGCTGGCGTTTGGTGAGTTTGCGATGAAAACCCAAACCGTCGAGGGCACCCGCAATGAGGTCTTCTGAAATATCCATGACGGGGTTGCGGTTGCTTTTTTGATTGCAGGCATTGGTGAGTGCATTAAGAGAGAGCGGATAATTTCCGGGCGTGGTTCTCTCTTTTTCCATTAAAGCGCCGATGATGCGGGCTTCTACCGGGCTGAGTTCAAAGTCCATGTGAAATACCTATAGAAATTGCGAATCAACGAATTTGCGAATCTCAACCACACAAAAATGTTGCCATCTCCGATTTGCTGATGACTCGCTATGCTCGTTGTAGGCTTCGCCTGTGCGTAGTTTTGCTTGTTCAGGTCGAAACATATTATGAATCGGTAGACTTTTCAAGGGCTAATGCTACTGCTTGGGGGAAGATTTCGTTTACGTTGCCTTCTAAGCGCAAGGTGACGGTATCGTAATCGTCGTGATCGGTCTCGCCTTGGTTGATGATAACGTAGGGCGCGCCTTGTTCGGCAGCCAATAAGGGGAATGTTGCAGCTGGGTAAACTGAGAGCGTTGAACCCAATGCAATGACGAGATCGGCGTTGTTTGCTGCGAGGGTCGCGCGGTGTAATTCTTCTTCATGCAGATTTTGGCCAAAGCTGATGGTGGCTGTTTTGAGATAACCGCCACAGGGGCATATGGGTGGTTTACCAGTGGCCATAAAGGAGATGTAATGTGGGTCTGGGGCGCTGCGTTCACCACAGGTTTGGCATTCGGCTTCGGTATTGGTGCCGTGCACTTCAACAAGGCGATCAGATGAGGTGCCTGCTTTGGCGTGCAGACCGTCTATGTTTTGGGTGACGACACATTCAATTCTTTCGGCAATTTCCAAATCGACAATGGCGCGATGTGTGTCGTTGGGCCGTGCATTTTTGAAGGCTTCCCAACTTTCGAGTTTTTGATCCCAAGCTTCAATGCGTGCTTTTTCGGAGGCCATGAAGTCTTGGTAATAAACGGGTTGTCGTGTTTTCCAAACGCCGTTGGGACCCCGAAAGTCACGGATGCCGCTGGCAGTTGAGATGCCTGCACCGGTAAAAATGAGAATGCGATTTGCATTTTTTATGAGGGTGGTGAGTTGTTCGCTCATGCGTCTGACTTTAGCGTGAGGGACGTGGAGCCCCAGTTGTGATCTGTGAGGTAGAATTTGGCCACGTCTGTTCGTTTTTCTAAAATGGCGTGCACGGTTTCGCGCAGTGCGCCGGTGCCTTTGCCGTGGATGATGCGCACGTCTAAGATGCCACGTTCTTTGCATTCGTCCAAATAATCGGGTACAAGGGTTTTGATGTCACGTGGGTGAAAGGTGTGTAAGTCGAGCTCACCATTAATGGGTATTTCGATGGGGTTGGACATAGGTTAGGGATCTGGGATTAGGGGTCCGTGGTTAGGGAGAGAGACGGGTTTACACGCCAGATTTTTGGCGTGTAAAGGTGATATGGTCGTCGAGTTGTACCATGGCTATGAGTGTTGTGATGTCTGGTCGATTGGGATCGAGGCCCGTGACGCGGTTCTTGAACCAGGCTCTTTGTTGGGTATTGTGAGGGCCTCGGCCTGTGATTTTGTCGTTGAAGGATTTTGTGTCTGTATCGGATTTGTCGACTTGATCTTGTAGCCAATTCAGAACGGCATTGTCATCGGATAGATCTTTAAGGGCATTTTGAAAATCATCGGCGGAGATACCGAGAAATTTGAGTATCATAGAATCCAAAAATGAATCTCTGCCGTAAAAATAGTCACCAAGCGAATTGCTGAGTGAGGCACGACCTTTGTCGATGAGTCGGGCAAGGCCAATGAGGCTCATGAGACTGGTGTCGTATGCGCTGCGGGGTGCGTGGCGTGTGAGATCGACAATGCCATAGTCGTATTCATCGTCTAAATCTAAGAGATCAAACCAAGTGGTGATGTCGATGCGACCTGGAGCTACACGATCACGGACGGTGTTGAATATGGTTTCGAGTTCTTCGCCTTCAGGGCCTTTGTGGGAAATTTGGTAGTTGAATTGTGAGATTTCAGACGGCGTACGTTGGGTATTGTCTTTGACCCAGGCGCTGAGTTCTATGTTGTTGACATTGTGGTGGGCGGCTTCTTGGTAGTCATCGGCTGAGAAACCTAGACATGCGAGAATTTCTTGATCGATTGGACAGTCGTAAATGTATCCATTTAATTTGTCGACACTTGCGGCGCGGGCTTTGTCGGCCATGCGCATGAGGCCATAAACACCTGCGATGGATCGGTCATAGGGCGTACGTGGTGGCCGTGTTGAGAGATCGACATCGTAAAAGCAGCCCCAGTCGTCGAGTTGCATCGATTGGATCATCGTGGTGATTTGCTCGGCATTGGGGGGATTATATTTGGTGAGGCGGTCTTTTAGTTTTTGGCGTGTGGCATCGTTGAAGGGCTCCCAGGCGAGCAGGTCGGTGTTGAAGGTTTGGATATCAGACTCGGTGAGGTCAGTGGACTTTTGAATCCATTCGCTGAGTTCTCCGTCGCTGTATTGTTCGGCTGCATCGGCAAAGTCGTCTTGGGGGATGTTGAGAAAGGTAAGCACTTTTTTGTCTAAGCCAGATGCATCACCAAAGATGTATTCGCCAATGGTTTCGTCAACGTGTCCGCGGGCTTTGTCGGTCATGCGGGCAAGAGCAACAATGCCACACAGCGAGGTATTGGATGCGCGGCGAGGGGGTTGTATTGTGAGGTCCAAGGGTAAGCCTTTCGATAGACATAAATAATATGATCGAGGATTTTCAAAAGTACATGATTGTGTGGTAAGGCGCAAGTAGAACACAAGATGTTATGTGATGGATTAAAAAATCTCACTTTGTTTGCCGTCATAGGCATCATGTTGGCGGCGGCGCTTGGAGATTTGGTCTTCGACGGTGTTGCGGGAAATGACTTCGTAGAGGGTGGCGTGTTTGCCTTCACGGCGGCGTAGGATGCGGCCTAAGCGTTGCACATGCTCGCGAATGGTGCCAGTGCCAGAGAGAACGATGGCGACGTTGGCTTCGGGGATGTTGACGCCTTCGTTGAGTACGCGGGAAGTGATCAGGGCTAAGATGTCGCCTCTGTTGAAGGCTTGGAGGATTTCTCGGCGTTCTTTGGTGCGGGTTTGATGGGTGATGGCGGGAATGAGATAGTGTTGCGAGATGTTGTAGACGGTTTCGTTGTCGTTGGTAAAAATGAGGACACGGTCTCGAGGGTGTTTTTTGAGGAGGTCTTCGAGTACGCGCAGTTTGGCGGTGGCGCCTAGGGCGAGTTTGCGATAGGTTTGATAGGATTTCATGGCACGACGGCCATCGCTGGAACGGGCAGAGAGGCGCACGAAGTTTTGCCAGCCATTTAGGGAACCGAGGCGGATATTTTTGCCGGTGAGGAAATCGTTGAATTCTGTGCGTGCGGTTTCGTATTGGGTGCGTTCTTCGGCGACCATGTCCACTTCGATGCGTTCGGTGTTGTAATCGGAGAGGTAGTCGCCGGAGAGATCGCGAATGCCTTTTTCGTATACGGTGGGGCCTACAAGGTCGCGCAACATGAGGTGGCGACCGTCGGGCCGTTCGAGGG
>JABIFK010000684.1 GCA_018650745.1 Candidatus Latescibacterota bacterium
ATCCCAACCTTCTGTGAGAGAGAAAAACCCATTTTTATGATGCATAAAATGTCCACGCAAAACACTGTCTCCTCGCCGTACTTGGAACAACCGGCGCTCTTCATTGACTTCATACTCATTCCAAGAGTGCAAGTTCCACTGTAGGGATGAAGCCACATCGGGCTTTGCAACAAATTCATCCACCATCACGAAATATTGCTGCTCTTTCACAAAAAGGACATGCCGCCGGCAACGGTCTGCTCGGTCACCGTAACTCTTATCTGCATTCCCCCTAAAATACACCACACTATCATCTTCAAATGCATTTTCGACAGCCCCTAAAGATTCGTGTGATCGCATCAGTTGCGGTGCATCAGACAAAGTCACACAATTGTGTGATTTGGTATGCCATACCCAATGGGCATGATGATCAGAGCCATATCCCGAATAATACCCGCTGGGCATCGCCATCACACGCCCACCTACGTGCAATATAAAATCGTTGTTATTGGCATGCGAATGGCTCACAGAACCAAAAGGCGAAGACCTGAAAATCATCGCAATATCACGGTCACAATCGCTCAAATCTGCCCGAACGGCAGCCCATCCTACCGCAGGAAATACGCGTAACATCTGTCCATCAACAGGGCGTTCGGGTTCCGTGTCGGGCAGCTCCGAGGTGAACAACTGAGAATTCACACCCGACATCTTGCGCTCGTCTGGGGTATCCATCAAACGTGCCTCTACCCGCAAAGCCTCTACGTAATTGTCAAACTCAGACGTCCCAGTTTCTCTACCAATCAGCTCAACCAAATCGGCACCATTCAACCAAGTATCCGCCCACCGTTCAGAATGGTCTCCAAAACCCTGCCATTCAATATAAGGGGGCACAATCCACTGGCGCCACCGAGCATGGTTTTTCCAAAATGTGCGCTGATAAAGGTCAATGCCTGCCCCCCGCTTGAGCGCTGAGCAAAACATGGTCATAATGGTCACATAAGCCGTACCATAAGATGGCCCCTGAGCCCAGCCACCATCATCTCCTGCCCAGCTGGGCCAAAGCCCACACAGAACAGGACGTAACCAGTTCAGCCACTTTTTTGCCTCAGGGATATGCTCGTGAAACACCAAAGCCATATGGGCCAGAAAAACGATTTCACGCCCAGCATGAGAATCAAATCGGGTAATGCCGTACAACCCTCTATCGTGCATGTGTTCATACGTAATTTCCCCACGTTGCCGATACTGTTCAATAACAAGGGCTCGCTCTTCGTCAGTAAAGTGATCCCATACATAATCACATGCATTGGCGCCATGCCAAATCACCGACATATGGGCTTCGTCATTGTGCCCCAAATAACTCGATCCTTTGGGATCCCACTTAGAAACTGACGCCAAGCGTTCACATGCAGCTCTGGCATATTCCTCTTTGCCCGTTGCCAACCAGGCCATCCCAAGCGTCTCGGCCCCCTTCACAAAACGGCGTGTGCCCCACATTGTGGGATACCAAATTTTCCAAAATTCGGCATAATCCTTGGCCCTATCAGCCAAAAACTCAGGCTCATCCATCTGGTGTCCATCTGCCAACTCAGAATCGGCACTGGCTTCTAAGCGCCGAAACATGGGTGTTTCTTTCTCCTTGAACTTTTCACGAAAAGCCTCGACATCATCCAAACTCATATAAATGCGCGGATGCCCTGCAGGAAACCGTTCCAACCACACTTCTGCTGGTGGTACTTCAAGAACAACGGCCGATTCTGTTATTTCAAATTGAAACACGGGTGACGTAAAGGACTTATCTGACCATTTCCAGAAATAAACACCCACCTCAAATGCCTTCTCTGGCAAAAAAACGGGGTCTTCCAAATGCGCTTCATCCAAGATGATATGCTTAAATTTCTGATCCCGTGCAATTTGCAAACAAAAAACTTCGGTATCTTGAATCGGTTTCCAAGCGAAAACTGGTGGATTGGTGCCTGGTTGTGTCTCATGTCTCGGTTGTCTAGGGTCCAAATGAGGATGTGCATGGCGTTCTTCTGTCATGACTTTGAGCTCCTTTGATTGATTAATTTGGCAGACATAAAAAAGGCTTGAAACAAGAGAGTTTCAAGCCTTTTTTCGTGTGCCCACTAAGACATCTATTGGTAGAAAGAGCGCGTCATAATCCGGCAATGAAAAATGGACAATCGCGCCTAGGCATTTTCACCCCAACAGACTCTTTGCCAATATTTTTTCCGCCACTTCCATCGTCTTAATACAGTCTCGAAACGGAGATGTTGTTACATCCTTCCCACTCTTCAAAGAATCGACAAACTCCCTGTTCTTATCCCGAAACCCAAAAGCCTCCCATCGAGAATCACCACCTGCAACTGCAAAACAATCGTATTCAACACCCTCATAATCCCCATCGGCATACAACGTGGCCTTCGTTTCAACCTCGGCGTCTACATAAACATTAGGCGCGTGCATCTCGACCCGAAAAACACGCCGACCACTTGACCAACTGTTGATCACATAACCTGTTGAACCATTGTCAAAATGCAAAGTCGCACCAATCCAGTTGATATCTGGCGTACCAATGCGTTTACAATGACTTTCGATATCCGTCACCTCGCCGCCACACATCCACCGCAACGTATCAATAGAATGTGTGCAATCATCCATCATATGATCACGGGCATTGCGATAGGGCTTCATATCAGACTTGTAAAATTCACACACGGCGTGAGTGATGGGTCCACGGGCCAAACATGCTTCACGCATTTTTTTGAGCAATGGACTGCTGCGCCGTTGATGACTCACCTGCGTGATCACACCTTTTTCTTCTGCCAAACTGAGCAACATTTGAGCCTGATGCCAAGTAATGCCCATGGGTTTTTCGATATAAAGATTCAACCCCTGTTCTAAGCACCAAATCCAAATGTCATACATATAATGCGGCTGACCGATCACGTAGATGCCGTCGGGTGCCTGCTCTTCAACCATTTTGCGATAGTCTGTATATCGATTTTCAATCGCATATTGATCGGCAGTTTCACCCATACGCGTTTCATTGAGGTCGCATATCCCAACGAACGCCACATCATCAAATGAAGCCAACGAGGGATAATGCACATTGTTTGCCATCCCCCCAGCACCGACCATTGCCACTCGAACAGTTTCTGTAACAGACATGCGAACTCCTAACCCAGAGTAGGTTCCTAAAACATGCGACCAAACGCTATGAACATCCCACCAAAGCGAACATTACGCGGCATCAAAAAGGGATTTGGCATAAGCAATGTCTTGCGCAATAAGTTCATCCACCCGATCGTGATCACTATATTCTGCCGTCAAACAAATATCACCCGAATAGTTGCGTTTCTTAAGCTCAGAAACAGAACGTGGCCAATACGCCAACCCATGTGGCCCACTCGTCCAATATTGCTTCCACTCGGCCACTTCGGCATCAGGCCCATTGGTACGCAACCAATAGGCACTTTTCAAGTTAAACACGCGCAAGTGAGCCCACACAATATCAATAGAATATTCAGGCGGTTCTCCATTCAATCCACAATGCGCCTGATCCAAAACGGCGCAGATATGTTTGGGGTCATACTTCTCTATCAAATGCCGAATGCCCATCGCATTGTTGACCTGAAATCCCGTATGATTCTGCACACCCACAGCAACATTGTGCTTTTCTAACAGCGGCACCAAAGCATCATACTCTTTCTGAATCCGTGCTTCTTCAGCCATATAACCTGCTTTGGGGTCTACCTTCTGACAGATTCGAATGATCGGTATACCCGCATTCCCACACGCAGCAATTGTCGCCTCATCCGTTGGCCCAGCCACAGTACCAATCCGCACACCCTCATCTCCCAAAATCTTAGCGGCCTCCGACAACCCATTTGAGACGTTGTCGGGTTCAACCTGAAAGCCTGGACGAACAGGCAACTCCACACCATCAAAACCCAATCCTTTGACAAACTTGCCCAACTCAGACAAAGACTTCTTGGGCCAAGGTTTTGTAAACACTGTGTAAGAAATATCCAACCCCATTTCACAACCTCCTGATAATAATGACTATTCAGCAATCTGCCATTTGTAAATGTAAGCCATACCTATCCAATCGAATCCATGCCACTATGGCAAAGGGACCGCTTTTGCATCTTCGGTTTGAATACTCCAGTCAGCCAACTTGAGACGCAGATCCGCCAATATTTCAGAATGAGCGAGATCCTCTACCACATTGTACAATTCCCAAGGATCATTCACCAGATCATACAATTCATCCTTATCCCCCATGGGGTCGTGTACATATTTCCAATCTTTCGTGCGCACCATTTTTCTTCGCCCCTCCGCTTCACGCGCGTGCAGCGAAGACATCAGTGCGCGTCGGCCATATGGTTTTTCTAACGCCTCTAGATCCGACAAATGATATGTCGGTC
>JABIFK010000685.1 GCA_018650745.1 Candidatus Latescibacterota bacterium
GGGTGAGGCCAATCAAGCGCGGGATCAGTACCCATCAGATGCGTACCACAAGCATCGGTCGCAATAACATGATCGCCTGCAATCAGCGCATCACAAATACGACCTTCGCCCCCCCATTCCATTTTGGATTGCCCCGTAAGGCCATCAATAATATTCAAGCACGGATTGGCAATCTGTCCAAGATCAGGCAAAACATAAGACAGGCGAATTGGGTGATGAAAGTAAGTGCGCAACCGACCGTGAGGTGGAATGGGTGGCAGGCCAAAAAGATTTTTAAGACACAGCGTAATACCCATAAAAGCATGGCTCTTCATCTTTGCCAATGAAACAAAGGCATCCGCTTCACCAAGCGCAGCAGAAAGCTGATATTCCGAAAACATAATGCCACCGTTAGGCACTTTGTACTGTGTAAAAGGCGGATCACCAGCCTCTACGTACGGAATTTTATATCCTTCAAAAATGGAACGCATGTTAAAATCGGAACCCGGACGTTCTCCTACAGGTACCATACTGGTATCGAGCACAAAAATATGGGCCTGCGTGCGCTCTTGTAAAAGACGCAACACACCGTGTAAAACATCCTCATCCACAAGTTCCTGACGCCGACCGCCAATGCGACGGATATGCTCAGTACGCATTTGCATATTGACTTTGATGCCAATTTTTTTGGCTTTTTCGAGCTTGTCCCAACTTCGCGTGAGCGGGTTTGTAACGGTTTTGAGTTTTTGATAAATTTCTTCACGCGAGGCTTTGTGGCTGCAGTGGGTCGCACGAACTTTATAGGATTTTTCAGCGGACATGTGACTTCCCTCAATAAACTGGGTTGATTTTTTAGGTCCATTAAATGAAATAGATATGCTCTATATCATTCTGCCCTCAAATTTGAGCATTCGTACTTCAACAATGTATGATGGACAACATCTTCGTCAAAGGCAAAAGAGTTCGGAAAACAAATGGTTTCAGACCAACGGTCTCATTCCAGGCTTCTTATTTTGCACTTCCCACTCAGCACCTTACACCCTATCATATATCCATTCAAAAAACCAAAGGAGACAAACATGAACATCGACCTCACAGGAAAAGTCGCTCTTATCTCAGGTGCTTCACGCGGCATAGGGCGCGGCATTGCCATCGAAATGGGCAAAGCCGGTGCAAACGTCACCATCAACTGCCGCACACACCCAGACGAAGCCGAAGAAGTCGCCGAAGAAATTCGCAAAGCCGGTTCCGATGCACTCGTTTATCCCGCCGACGTCTCAGATCGCAATGCCGTTGATGAAATGGTCAACGCCACCGTCGAAAAATTCGGTCACCTCGACATTGCCGTCTCAAACGCCTATTACTCCAAACGCCAACCCTTTCTCGATCTCGAACTCGACGGCGCGCGCCAAACGCTCGACGTCACCTTTTGGGGAGCCTTTCACATTGCCCAAGCAAGCGCCCAGCAAATGGTCAAACAGGGCAACGGCGGTGCCATCCTTTTCATCAGTTCCGTACTCTCCCAAATCCCAATGAAAACCTCCCTGCCCTACAACGCAGCAAAGGCAGGTATCAACCAAATGTCGGCCACCATTGCCAACGAACTCACCGAACACCGCATTCGCTCCAACGTCATCACACCTGGTTATATCGACACTCCCGGTGAACGCCAATTTGCCACCGATGAACAAATCAAAGCCGCCGCCAAAAACATCCCTTGGCAACGTCTCGGCACCCCAGAAGACATCGCAAAATCAGCTACCTTCCTTTGCTCCGATGCCGCCGATTACATTACCGGTACCATCTTAAATGTAGACGGAGGTTATTGTCTGAAATTAGGCTAATCTCAATTGATACACCTATTTTGATGTATATACCAAGAGTAACCATGATAAAAATGGGCGAAAGATCTTATCGATCTTTCGCCCATTTGAAAAGCAAGGCTCTGATTCCCGCTTTCCCCCTAAGGTCTTGTTACACGCCAATTACCAATCTTGCAACGATTTGCTTTTGGTGTGTCGTGTGGAAGGGGCCGTGCCCTTCCTCAAATTCTTTCTCCGTGATCACTCGTCCCAAGAAAGTGCGCCACCACTTTGATAATCGGTCACACGTGTCTCGAAGAAGTTCTTTTCCTTCACAATATCAATTGTCTCACCCATCCAAGGGAACGGGTTTTGGGAACCGTAAACGCCCGCCAAACCAATGCGCTCCAAACGACGGTCAGCAATAAACTGAACGTATTCACGAAACATCGTTTCGTTCAAACCCAACACACCTTCAGGCAAGCAATCACGCGCATAAAGCACTTCGTATTCAACCGCGTCGTTCACCAAGTCATAAATATCGCGTTGTAATTCTGAAGTCCATACTTCGGGGTTTTCAGCTTTGATTGTATTGATCAAATCAATGCCAAAATTCAAGTGAATCGTTTCGTCCCGTAAAATATATTGGAATTGCTCACCAATGCCTGTCATCCGATTTTGACGATGGAAAGACAAAATCATCACAAAACCGCTGTAAAAGAAAATACCTTCCATAATCACATAAAAGCCAATCAAATTTTTGATGAACTTCTGCATGCCTTCAATCGATTCAGTAGAAAAATTCGGATCCATAACGTCAGACGTCAAATTCATCACAAACTGATCTTTGCCCTTAATGGATGCCACTTCGTGATACATATTAAACACTTCACGCCCGTCCAAACCCAAAGATTCTATAATGTAGTGGAACGTGTGTGTGTGAATGGCTTCTTCAAAAGCTTGGCGCAACAAATATTGTCGTGCTTCGGAATTTGTAATGTGTTTAAAAATAGCCAATACAATGTTATTGCCCACCAAGCTTTCGCCCGTGCTAAAAAAGCCTAAGTTGCGCAAAATCACTTGGCGCTCGGCATCGGTTAACGCATCGGTGCGCCACAATTCAATATCGCGCTGCATCGGCACTTCTGTCGGCATCCAGTGATTGGCACACCCATTCAAATAATGTTCCCAAGCCCAGTCATACTTCAAAGGCATCAACTGATTCACATCCACTTGCTTGCAATTGAGCAATCGTTTGTCTTCTGCCTTAAAAGGCTTGGCCAAATCATATGATTCACCCGTGTCACCGCAGCAACCCGCACCCATTGTTTGTTCTGGAATTTGTTCTGGAATTTGTTCTGGGGTCTCTGCTTCATCTTCAAATGTTAACGTATCGGCCATTTTTACAACTCCTTTAAAAAACCATCAGCAGTCAAATTTTAGTATAAAATCAAAAAATCAAAAAACCATCAACGGTTATAAAACCAACCGTTGATGGCAAATTGTTTTATTGACATGACTCACAAGCCCCATCCGTAATATCACAGGCCACAGGCGTGGGCTGTCTCGGCAAACGCTCGGAAACCGTGGGTGTTGCAGCTTCTTCACGATTCACTTGCACATCACCCGATGCCGACTTCGACTGCATCCAGCGGGGTTGCACACCGCGCCGATTAATATCCATCGTCGACTTTTCAACTTGTGTGGCCGCAATGGAACGCAAATAATACGTCGTTTTCAAACCACGCAACCAAGCCAACTTATACATATCGTCCAAAGCTTTGCCGCTGGGTGCAGCAATATACAAGTTCAAAGACTGACCCATATCAATCCACTTTTGACGACGACTGCCACATTCAATAATCCATTTAGGAGCCACTTCAAATGCTGTGCGATACAGAGCCTTCAACTCATCTGGCACACGTTCTATTTCGGCCAATGAACCATCAAAGTACTTCAAGTCATCTACCATCTGATCGTCCCAAATACCGTGGGCTTTCAAAGCTTCAACCATATGCGTATTCAGTACCGTAAAGTCACCCGACAGGTTCGCCTTCACAAACAAATTGCGATACGTCGGTTCAATTGACTGCGTCACACCCGAAATGTTTGAAATCGTTGCAGTAGGCGCAATTGCCATCACATTGCTGTTGCGCATTCCGTGTTTGGCCACCGCTTCATGAACCACTTTCCAATCCAAACGCGCCGACATATCCACTTCAAAATGCGAACCACGTTCTTCGGCCATCAACTTCAATGTGTCAATAGGCAGCATCCCACGATCCCACTTTGATCCTTCATAAGAACCATACGTGCCGCGCTCTTCTGCCAACTGAGTAGATGCCAAGATAGCGTAGTAGGAAATCAACTCCATGCTCTCATCGGCAAATTCAACAGCACCATCAGAATCATAAGGCAAACGCAGTTTGTAAAGCGCATCTTGGAAGCCCATCAGACCCAAACCAACAGGGCGATGACGCTTGTTGGAGGTGGCCGCTTCGTCTGTTGGATAGAAGTTGATATCAATCACATTGTCCAACATCCGCAATGCCGTAAAGATAGTGTCTTCCAACAATTCTCGATCAAGCCCACCGTCTTTTACATGTGCCAGCATATTCACAGAACCCAAGTTGCACACA
>JABIFK010000337.1 GCA_018650745.1 Candidatus Latescibacterota bacterium
AATCGCACCATCATATCCCGGCATACCAAACTTGATGCCCCCACCTTCAAACGCAGGCCCAGCAGGGCACGATGCCGTCATTAATCGATCCTTATTGCCCAACACCACTTCTGTGTTCGTCCCCACATCCACCACCATCACAATCTCATCTTGACGCCCCATATCCAATGCGGCCAAATCTGCGGCAACATCCCCACCCACATGGCTGGCTATAATCGGAACGCCATACACCTTTGCTTTCGGATTCACCCGAATGCCCACGCGGCGACTGCTCTGATAAATCCCAGTAGTTTCCCGCTCACCTGCCAAATATTCATCTTCAATCGTCGACTTGTAAGGCTTTTGACCGATTCCCTGAACATCGAGCCGAAACAACAAATCACGCATCGTGGCATTGCCCGCCACAACAATTTCATAAATCTCTTGACGCACAAAACCCAACAATTCACCCAAAGACAAAATCTCTGCGTTAATCGCATTGACCAACGTTTTCCACAACTCATTAGGATGATCACGGTCATAAGAAATGCGATACATGATATCGCTGCCACCAAATCGCTGGGGGTTTTCGAAAGAACGAACAGCAACACTCTGCCCCGTTTCCAAATCTACCAAATCCATCACCACGGTTGTGGTGCCCACATCTATGGCCAAACCATACACATGCCCACGAAACCGATCTACTTCTTCGCCCTCATAAAAAACCCGGTCACCATCGCGCACAACATAAGGATCAAAAGCAGTCTCTTTTTCTCGCCCCAATGTCAAAATTTTAGGCTTACGTCGTAAAGGCGCAAATTCTATATGTGCATCAATGTCCACAACTTCGGCCTGGCAAGCCAACCGATAATCGTCTTTGAGAAACGATTCGGCTTCCGTGCGAGGGCACAATGCGTCCATACCCTTACGCACCTCAACAATACATTCGTGACAAATGCCAGAGCGAAAACAAGAGGTCGGCACCTCCGCTTTCAAAGCATCGGCATAATCAAAAATTGTTTGTCGAGATTTTAGCGTCTGTTTCTCGCCTTGATGTGTTATCGTGCCACTACCCTTTTGTGGCCGATCTTTCTTTTGACTTCGAATCTTGTCTTGCATCTCTTCATAAGCTTGTGGTTCCATATCCCAAGCACTCCGATAATCTAACTTATCATCACTGCTACACTGAAAAAACGCCCGATCGGGCGCTGGTTTCCGCTGAAATTTACAACCAAATTTTGCAGTACAATCATTGTCCTTATTCTTATAAGGACAACGTACCAATGCTTGTTGATCGGCATGTTGTACAATATCGCCCAAAATTTGCGACATACGATCCAATCGCTCTTGATAGGCTTTGGGATCTATTTCACTCATAACAACCTCGCAAACATACATCTTCTAAAATCTTTTTTAAAATCCGTGACCATGAATAGTCACTCGGGAGAAGCACAGATAGATTCCAGTATGAGATCTCCCAAAAGATACAGATGGCCCAAAAGCAATAGAGCTATTCGGCTTCAGACTCAGCTTTTAACTCTACTAATAATTGCTTGGCCAATTCAACACACGACAAGGCATTGTCTCCATATCCATCGGCACCCATATCGTCGGCAAACTCTTGTGTAACTGGTGCGCCGCCAACCATAATTTTCACATCATCTCTTAAATCTTCATCAATAAACGCTTCGATGATCTTACCCATATTGGGCATGGTGGTGGTTAACAAAGCCGACATTCCCAACAAATTGGCCCCATGTTCTTCCACTGCTTCAATAAATTCATCCTCAGATGTGTCTACACCCAAGTCGTGCACCACAAACCCCACACCACGCAACATCATGATACACAGATTTTTACCGATATCATGCAAATCACCCTTTACGGTACCCATAATGACCGTACCAATGGGCTCCACACCCGCAGCAGATAAAATCGGTTCGATATGTGCCATGCCGGCTTTCATAGCACGCGCACACGCCAGCACCTCGGGCACAAAAATAAAATTCTCCCGAAATTTAATCCCCACAATACCCATGGCAGCAATCAAACCATCATCCATCACTTCCAAAGCATCCACACCAGCATCCAACGCCTCTTTGGTCAACTGGTCCACGTCGTGATGCGCACCTTCAATGAGTGCGGCACCAATGGTCTGCATTTGTGGTGTGGCTTTTGAAAACAATTCGATATTGCGTGTAATTTCTTCGGGGCGTTCCAAAAACTCTTCGATTTCGGTCCGAATATACTCATTCTCAACATCCGCCAATTCTGCCATTGTCACTCCGTATTTCTCTTTTGTCAAACGTGTATTCTCTCTTAAGATTTATGCCACTTGATTCTTATGCCATTCTTTCACAGCATCGGGAATAGCCTTTAAATTCTCAATCGAAGTTTGCAAAGGAATTGCACACTCTGGCCCTACTAAGTGTACCCCAGCTTCCAAGTTTTTAATCACCTCTTGTTTAACCACATCGGGCTGCTTAGAAAACAAAGTTTC
>JABIFK010000342.1 GCA_018650745.1 Candidatus Latescibacterota bacterium
CAACCGGCAGGCTTCAAGAACATTATGCGCGCCCACAATATTGCTCTTGAGCACACTTTCCCATCCGCCTTGGCCACTTGGGTCGGCTGCCAGATGTACCACCACATCCATACCATCAAATGCCTTGACCAACACATCTAGGTCGGACATATCAGACAAGGTAAATTTGTCTTCTGGCACATCCACACCCTCGCCATCTGCAACCCGCTCGGAGTCTTGACGGCGGCGGGCCAAACCATACACATCATATGTATCGGGTGACTGGGCCAAATGTTTGTACAAGGCACCCGCAATCAAACCATAAACACCCGTAATCATCACCTTCATATTTTGCTCCTTCTCATGCGCAGATTGAAATCTGCAGCTGGGACATCACATATTCAAATGGGATTAAGAAATCTAAAAAACAAGGACAGGCACGCGATGAGGGGACCTTGCCTCTACACAAACATCTTTACGTTATCTTGAGGCACATAACCCAAGAGGGGGCTTGGAGCCGATACCCAATAATCGTCTGTCCTGAACTGGCATACACCACACGCTTTACGCCTGCCAACCGGCACGCTTCAAATACATGATACGTGCCTTTGATATTGCTCTCCAACAACTCTGCCCACGGGGCATCGGGGTCGGGGTTCGCAGCCAAATGCACAACCACATCCATCCCATCACAGGCATCGGACACACCTTCAAAATCAGCCAAATCAACTTCGTAAAATAGGCCTGGCGCAATTCGAGTTTGGCGATCGGTTGACACGCGCACAGAGGGCAAAGCAGAACGATCCAAACCATACACGTCAAAACGTTCAGGCTGCTCACTCAAACTTTTATATACCTCGCTACCGATCAATCCATTTGCACCCGTAATCAACACCTTCTGGTTCAAATGCGATCCTCCGCACGATCTTGTGGTGCATACCCCAACACTTCGCGCCCATGATCAATATCTGCCCAACGATATGCGCAATCAGACAAACCATAAAAAATATCAAACTTTAAATCTTCTGGCGCATTCACACACCGCTCGGCCAACTGCACAATATCACGCTGGCTGCACCAAAAAGCACCGCTCGATAAATTGCCCGGTGTATCTTCTGCATTCACCCATCCAATGCGCATACACAAACACGACAAACCATGTGCATCGGCATATGTACGCGCCAAAGCTTCGCCCCACACTTTGCTAGCAGAATAAGGCTCGGTGGGACGCACAGGATCGGTATTTTTTACGATATGAAAATCTTTGGGCACATCTTCAAACCGGCCTTCTTTGATCGACTTATAAGGCTCATCCAACTGATATCCCCACGTGGCCATAATGGAACTGGCATAAATAATACGTGGAACACCCTCTAAACGACACGCCTCAAACGCATTGTATCCACCAATCATGTTGCTGTTTAAAATGGCTTCCCAAGGTGCATCGGGTGCTGGATTGGCAGCCATATGCACCACAACATCCATTCCACGCACAGCCGCTTGCACCGCGTCCATATTTGACATATCGGCCAAGAAAAAACGATCTTCTGGTACATCTACCACTTGCCCATCTGCCACGCGATCGGAAGAAACGGCTCGGCGTGCCAAACCATATGCCTCATATTTGTCGGGTTGGCTGTGCAATGTTTCAAACAATGCACCGGCGATTAAACCGTAAACCCCAGTAATCAAAACTTTTTTTGCCATATATCCTCCGTGATCTACCAACGATGAACCAAGTGACCCTGGCCCATAAAGAAGAATGTATCCACAATAAAAATCAATCCAATACCTACAACGTAACCCAAGAGCAGACCTAAAAACAAAGGGTGCGCGCGACGGTATAGCGAGATACCACCGGTTTTGAGTAACGAAAACTTGATGAGCCAAGCCAGAAAAATCACAAAAGCTTGGTTCTGAATCACGCCCGTGGTAAACACGGTGAGCCCAATAGGACTCAACGGCCACCACAGAAAACGATAGCGCAAAAAACTACACACACTGGCCACCGCAGCACCAATGCCCAAAAACATCATACGATCCATACTGGTATCAAATGGGGTTTGCATCTTTTTAACCACATTGTTAAACACCACCTGATTGCCCGCATTAAAAGTGTATACGTTAAAATTATATGCGCCGTGAGAATACCCCAGATACAAGGTAAATGCCGCAGATACCACCAATGACAGAACCAATGCAAAAATAGTCACAGCAAACAAAGAACGCGTCTTCAGACGCAACTCAGCACCCAACCTTGCAATATGTGCCAACGTGGTGGCCCCAAACGTATTGCCCAAACCAAACGTGCTATACGACAGCCCCAATGCCGCTGCACTGGTCGACTCCATATTGCGAATGCCAATGGTATAGAAAGTAAGGCTCTGAGGCGTAATAGGCATTCGGGCATACATCAAACCAGACTCAGATACAATGCGACTCACACCAATGGTCATGAGCAACAAAGCGATTAAAAAGACCAACGCCACCAAAGGTGACATACCCGCTCGCCACAACCAAAAAAACATAAACAACGCGCCCACCACACCAGAGAGTAAAGCCGTGCGATAAGACATCAGTTCATTGCTGTCATCAATATTGGGATCATCATAAAGCGCCTTTCGCCAGACATGCTTGAGATGTTCTCTGCCCATCCATAACCCAGTAAGCGTAAACGCAATAAAAGCACCTTCGGCTTGCCAACCCAAAGCGGCTCCCCCACTGGACCCCCAAATATCTGACACCCCAATGGTATAACCAAAGCGGTCAAAAACACCCGTTTGCACAACCCCAATCAAATAGAAAAACCACAAACTAAACAGAATATCAAGGTTGGTAAAAAACGCAAACCCCAAAATAAAAAAATTCAGCTTCACGCGAATAGACGGAAAACCACGCCCCAATGAAACGGTGTGAAATTGCGTAAACAGTTCAATAGACGGCAACAGATGCCAGAAATAACCTGCGATATTCCAACAAATAATCAAAAAAGGAATCGACACACCAATCCAAAACAACCGATTGTGGAACAAGGCATAATCACCCGGTCGGTCAGCCTCCTCCGTAATGGCCAAAACCCCTTCGGCCAAAGGAAACGGCAAC
>JABIFK010000877.1 GCA_018650745.1 Candidatus Latescibacterota bacterium
ATAATCCTCTCCAAAAAATCTGAGTATGACTACATTTAAAATGATCAAATAATCTTTTGAATCACTTTCCCCAAATCGTCAAATGTCGTGAGTTGATCTTTCACTTGATCCAAATCAAACATCTCAGAAGCATCCTGCAATTGCTCTCCCCAGGCCATGAGAGGTGGATAGTGATATGTTTGCCCCAATGCACAAATCTCACCCGCAAATGATTCAATGTCATTAAATGACAACGTGGCCATTAACTCTTCAACGTATTCACTTCTTTCTTTCAAATCAGAAGCCAGCTCTGGCAATTTGCTCATCACACTTTGAGGCAGATCAACATATTCTTTTGCAACGAAATCTTGAACAGGTATTTCAATAACATCCTGTATAGCAGTTATCAATCGAATCAATTCTTCATCAACCAAAACCAATTCATTTTCAATTTCAGAATGCGTTTGTTTGTCATGAATTGAAGTTTCAAGCTTTCCCGCTCTTTGCTGTAATTCATCTGCACCCAATGTACCAGCAACACCCTTTAAAGAGTGTGCCGTGCGTTCTGCTGCTTCGGTGTCGCCGTCTTTCAGTTGCCGACGAATGGTTGCAACCGACTCAGCCTCTTCACCTGTTACAAAACTTCGTACCAACCGCTCATAAAAATCCCGTTTGCCCATCACCCGTTTCAAACCAGCCCCAACATCAAGCCCCGACACAGCTTCAAGACCCTTTGAGGGCGTGTCATTGGCAACAGATGTATCTTCAACAAGGTCATTGTTTTCTTTATCATCAGACGCCGTTTGAACGTCACGATCGCCGGGTTTGATCCATTTGATAAGTGCACGAAACAGTTGGGCGGGGTCAATGGGTTTGGCCACATGGTCATTCATGCCCGCCTCATCACATTTATCTTTATCAGACTGCATCGCACCGGCCGTCATCGCCAATATGGGCAAATCAGAAAATTGCTTCTGCTCACGAATTTTCTCTGTTGCAGTCAAACCATCCATCACGGGCATTTGCACATCCATCAAAACCACATCATAATCATTTTCCCCAACCATCTGGAGTGCTTCTTGACCATTGTTGGCAATATCAACAACAAAACCCGAGTCCGATAAAAGCTCTGATGCAACCTGTTGGTTGAGCAAATTGTCTTCTGTAAGCAAAACCCGCGCACCCAGAACAGGTTTGAGCTCTTCTGATGAAACACCTTGTTCAACCGAAACTTCTGTGCGTGTCGATTCCCCCCCCAATGCCACAACAGCAGCATCAAATAATTGAGAGGCATTAACAGGTTTGGTCAGTGTTGCCCGAATACCCACACGTTCGGCATCTTCAGATATTTCATGTGTACCATAAGCCGTTACCATAATAGGCTGCGGTGAAATTTCCAAATCCATTTCGTTTAACCGACGAATGGTTTCGATGCCATCCATACCAGGTGGCATATGCCAATCTATAAATAAGATTTCATAGGGGTTTTCTTCTTCATTGGCACCACGAACCAATTCCAAAGCTTCCTCACCACTTGCTGCCACATCCACCTCAAAAGACATGCTTTTCAGTGTTTCCGACAGAATTTTCCGTGCATACACATTGTCATCCACAGCCAAAACACGTCGATTTCTAAAATCAGGCTCAGGCATCAATGGTTTTTTCTGTTCCACACCTATTCCAAGACGCGCTGTAAACCAAAATGTACTGCCCACGCCCTGTTCACTTTCAACTCCCACCTCACCACCCATCAATTCCGCAAGCTGTTTGGAAATCGCCAACCCCAAACCAGTGCCACCATACTTGCGTGTTGTAGAGGTATCTGCCTGCTGAAAAGATTGAAACAACTTGCCCTTTTGCTCAGGTGTCAGACCAATTCCCGTGTCTTGTACTTCAAAACGCACAAGCATATCATCATCCAATGTCTCAACCACGCGTGCACGCAAGATGACTTCACCTTTTTCGGTAAACTTGACCGCATTGTTAGAATAATTAATCAGTACCTGACCGATCCTTAACGCATCCCCCTTAAGTGCTCTGGGAAACTCGGGTTCCACATCAAAGATCAGCTCCAAACCTTTGTCAGAGGTTTTTTCACCAACTAAATTGCCAACATTATCAAGCACACTGTCAAAATCAAAATCAACCCGTTCAATGTCCAACTTACCAGCTTCAATCTTAGAAAAGTCAAGAATGTCGTTAATGATGCCCAACAAATGATTACCTGATGTGTGAATTTTTTGTACATAATCACGTTGTTTCGGGTTGAGGTCTGTGCGCATAGCCAAATGTGACATACCAATGATCGCATTCATAGGCGTGCGAATCTCATGGCTCATATTGGCCAAAAAATCAGCCTTTGATTGTGCCGCATCTTCAGCAATCACTTTGGCATCTTCAAGTTCTTTGTTCAATGCCTTAAGGGGCGTAATATCTACGATCCACGCAAGAATACCCGCTTTGCCTTCATATTCCGTCTTAATATATGTGGCCAAGAAATCTCGAGCTTCACCCTGTGGGCTCCAATACTGAATCTCAAATTCGCTGACAATATCATTATTTTCAAGCGCAACAACCAATTGATCGCGCTCTTCTGGGTTGACATACACATCAGGCGAATCATCACCCACGCGTAATTTGACCATTTCCTCAAACTGAGCATTGGTATACCGTACAACACCCTCTGTGGTAATGCATACACCAATCGGGCTTGTATCAAGCAGTTCCTGCAATTCTTCCTGTTTGCGCCGAACCAGTTCTTCAGCAGCTTTGCGCTCTGTAATATCGCGAAAGCTAATCACCGCCCCAAGCAATACATCATTCTTTTTAATAGGTGTTGCTGTGTATTCAACCGGAATGCTATGTCCATCTTTATGCCACAACACTTCATCGTCTATCGTCGTCACAACACCTTTGGTAAACGCAGCACGCATAGGACACGTGTCACCTTCATAATTAGAACCATCTTCATGAGCATAATGAATCAGCGCGTGTGTCGATTTGCCAATCAATTCGTCGGGTTCATAACCCAACATTCGACAAGCGACAGGATTGACAAACGTTGCGCGACCCTCTGTATCAAGCCCAAAAATACCTTCACCGCTCGATTCCAAAATCAATCGGGTACGCTCTTCTGCTTGCTCTCTTTCACTTGTCTCTTGAGAAAGTCTCAATGAAGTGGCAACAATTTCACATGCCTTTTCCAACCAACGCTGTTGCTCCTGAGAAATAGGTTCCAACAAGCACAACTCCACCACACCTGCTAAATCATTACTTGAAATAAGCGGTGCGGTCACAATTTGATTGGCAGCCGCGTTTCCAAATCCAAAAGTAATGGGATAGGTGTCTTCAGGAGGTACATGGATAGCCAATTTGCGCGATAACCCCACTTGCCCCACACTGCCAATACCAAAAGCAAAACGGACCAAATCTTCTGCATCAGGTGGCAACGCCTGCGCGGCCACTCTGTGTAAATGATCGTCCTCTAAAACATACAACGCCCCAACAGGGGCACCCACAAATTCGGCAATGGCCATCAAGGCGCGTTCTGCCACTTCTTCAACCGTTAACTTACCCTGCAATTGCGAGGTTAACGTTGCCAAGCTTGATTCTTCCGTTGCACGTGCTTCCGATACGTCTGTTAAATGCTGGAGTTCCACAGTTCGCAATTCAGATTGTTGGGCATATTCTTTAAGTTCTTCTTCTGCACGGCTCCGTTCACTGTTCCAAGAATCCAAATCAGAAATGAGTCGATTAAAGGCTTGTGTGAGCATACCAATTTCATCTTGAGAAGTTGCCTCAACATGCTGGTTGTGATCTCCTGCACCATAAGCCTCAATGGCTCGGTTAAGGCGGAGAACAGGCTTCGAAAAAGTGCCCGAAACATACAGACCAATTAAACAAATGACACCCGAAAGAATCAGACCAGAAATCAAAATACGATTGCGAAGTGCAACAACTGGCGCAAATGCCTCAGCTTCGTCCATTTCGGCAACAATGGCCAACGTCAGATTGCTTATTTGCAAAGGCGCAAAAGCACTCAATACAGACACACCCCGATAATCTTCAATAATACGGGTATCAAACTGCCCATTGAGTGCAGTTTCTGTGGCTTCTGTATGCACATTCTGACGGCCAATTGTTGTACCATCAGACTTCATGAGATGTAACATAAATGGGTCTACACCACGCAACTCTTGTACTTTGAAAAATTCTATAGGTGTTTGAATGAAAAAACGAGAGTCGTTGCGCATGGTAAAATCTTCACCCACCAAATACGTTTCACCCGACATACCAAGCCCTTCTTTCTCCCACTGTTTATCCCCCGTCATGGTTGCATTAATATCGTGAACATCCAACTGCGCCACCAGAACACCCACCTTTTTGCCATTTTGAAAAATGGGCACAGAAGCAAAGCAGGCTGGCAACATTTTAGAAGGCGGATAAAGCGCAAAATCAACCAAAAATGTAGACCCATCATTTCGAGAGGCTGCAGCTTCTCGAAATGCATCTGCAAGATTAGAATCTGCATAGGGTCCATTGTAAAGATTTGTACCAAGGTCGGGTTCCTTTAAAACCGAATACACAACATGACCCGTTTCATGGTCAATCAAAAGCAAGTCATAAAATCCAACCTGCTGTTTGATACCTTCTAACATGGGATGGTATTTTTCATGTACCTGTCCATAGGCATCTAATTGCCCATCGGGTGCAATATCATCAAGCATATAAACAGATTGAAGCAACAAACCTGCTCGGCCTTGCGGCAGTGCCTTTGAGAGTGAAAGAACCTCAGATCGATCATCGGAATTCACAGCGGATAAATAATGGTTGCGATAATAAGATCTCAGGCGATTTTCTTGTGCTTCAATATCACCATCATCACCAATTTGATGAAACGCCTCGGAAAATTGAGCCATGGCTTCTGCAAACGCTTGCCCCTGAGCCATTACAATCGCCTCATTCCTCACCCGATGAAAATAATCTTGGATCTGGCGACTCCGAATTTCTCTGATGCCTGTAAGCTGTTTAAATGTGCTCTCGCGCAATGCCTCTCGCGCATCCCAATAACTTTGAGAACCCGTCACAAGCACAGACGCCAACCCCACAAACAAGAGTGACATCAACAACTTGGTTCTAATCGGCAAATTTCTAAACATCTTCCCATCTCCTTTTACGACGCATCGTGCATTTCTGCCCGATCAGTAATATCTTCTTTTACAGCCACAAAATGCGAAACCTCACCTTTATCATCCCGAATCGGTGAAACAGACGCACGCTCCCAATATTCCTCACCATTCTTCCTGCGATTACAAAACTCCCCGTGCCATTCTTCACCTGCCAAAACAGTATCCCACAGGTTTTTGTAAAACGCATCCGACTGTCGTCCACTTTTTAGCATACGAGGCGTCTGCCCAACAGCCTCTTCAAATGTATATCCTGTGACTTCCGTAAACTTCGGGTTCACATATTCAATAATCCCATCGCGGTCTGTAATCACCACAAGAGCCGGGCTTTGCTCAGTTGCTCGAGATAGTTTGCGCAATCGAGCCTGTTCCGCCTTGTGTTCCGTAATGTCCCGCACCGCCGCAACAATCAACAATTCATCAGGCGTTTCGATGGGGTTCAAACTGATCTCAACGGGAAACTCCGACCCATCTTTACGAATGGCAAAAAAATCCAATCCTTTACCCATTTCACGCGAATGAGGCTTCATTGCAAACCTCGACACATAACCATCATGCCCACCATGAAAACGATCAGGTATCAAATCGGTAACAGGCTGCCCCATCAAATCACCGCGTTCATATCCAAATGTCTTTTCAGCCATCGCATTGGTCATAATGATTTCACCTTGTGCATTTGTAATGACCATACTATCAGGCGTTGATTCCAAAATTAATCGAATGCGTTCATCTGCCTGTGTTTTTTCAACGCCCTCTTGTGCCAACCTTAAAGCCGCAGCCGTAATCTCAGATGCTTTATTCAACCACCGACTATGCATGCCGTTAAAGGTGTTGAACATATAAAGTTCAACAACCCCAGCCAAAGTATTACCCGCAACCAAAGGACAGGTAACCACATGCTGAGGAGAGGCTTTGCCCAGTCCAAATGTCACAGACCACGTTTCATCATTCGGGCTTAATACTTGCATTTCCCGACATTGGCCCACTTGCCCAATACTGCCCGATCCCAATGAAAATGAAGTTTCTTTTTCCGATTCAGGAGGCAAAGCATATTGCGCACGCCGGTGCAATTGACCATCCTTTTCAAATACATAAAGTGCCCCAGAAGGCGCTCCTATATTCTCAACCATAAAAAGAAGCGCGGTCTCTGCTATTTGCTCAGGGCTAAGTTTACCTTGGAGCTTCGATGTTAAATGAGCAAAACCTGATTCTGTATCCGCTTTTTCTTGTAATTCTGTAGTACGTGCCTCAACTTCCTTTTCCAAGTCCGACCGAAAATGAATCAACTTTGCGCGGTCTTTTGCCAAACCCTGTGCCATTTTGTTAAACGAGACTTCCAAAACTTTAAGCTCGTTGTTTCCCAACGTATTGACGTTCACTTGAAAATCTTCAATACGATCCACATCCAAACTTTCTACCGCCGATGTCAAAATACCAAGTGGCCGACTTAAAAGCCGTTTGAAAAACCAAACAAAAATGAGACAAAGCGCACCTGCAGCAAAAAATACCTGTACCAAAGTCAATCCAACACCCAACACCAACCTTTGCAAAACCACATGAGAACTTGAATAAACAACAATATCACCCACTTTTTGGGTCGCATCACCCTCAACAAAATGAATGGCTTCTATATATGAAAAAACTTCGCCCCACCAATGTGGCTTAAGCATTCGGCTTTCACCTTCCATCAATACGACCATACCACTCGGATCAAGCACAAGACCGCCCACACAAATCGTTTTGCCCGATTCGTCCCGTATCTCTGCGCCCACCACAGAAGGCAACTTGACCATCCCATCAAAAAAGCTTTGCACCTGCTCTGTATTCACGTCCCACAGCGCTTGGGCCACGCCCGGTGCAAAAGACTTATGGATCAAGCTCATTTCTTTTGTCACTTCTCGTTTGACACTGTAATATTGAATCACAACATCCAAAACAAAAAGTAAGAGCGCAACAACAAGATACAAAGACAGTACGCGAACCAATACTTGTCGTGCTACAGATTTTTGGACACCCAAATTTTTAAATAAATTCATAAATTTCTCGCCAAAGCATATAGAAGAAACATCTATTGAGACATGACATTACTTTTTCAAATACTTCTCTCGAATACGGTCTACTGTCCCATCTTCCCACAATGCATCCAGAGCTTTTTGGAGTGTATCAATAACATCACCCTCTGTAGACATGTGGAAAGCATACCCCATATGAGACTCTTTAAGCAAATAAATAGGCTCAAAAGCGTTTGGGTCAAAACCGACAAGTTGTGATTGATGGCTCACAATGTCTTCGGCATACGCAATCGCATCCAAACGATCTCGGTAAAGCATTTGCACCAAATTATCCACACTGGCTTTTGCTGTAAGTGCCTTGTCATCCACACCCAAAGCCCGCACCAACAGATCACCAATATCGTTCCGAATAACACCTATTTTCAACCCGTTCATATCTGCTGCAGATTTGATCTTTAAATTTCTACTCTTTTTTGCAATCAGCGACACACGAGTCGGCAGAATTGGATACACAAATTTAAACAGCTTATTTCGTTCTTCCGTATAAGTTGTCGAAAAAAGAGCCGTCCCAGGTTTTTTAAGTGCGGTCTGATATCCACGTGCCCACGGTTGAAGTTTCAGATCTTTCTGTGTCAAATTTACACCCAACCGATCAAACATGGCCATCAAAACATCCACAGCAATGCCCTTGACCTGCTTGTTCTTTGCATCGCGATAATTAAACGGTGGATACTGTTCTGTAATCCATTGCATTGCCTCAATTTCTTGGATAACATCCTTTTTGGTTTGTCCGTCTACAGAATGAGCCATCAACAAAAGAATCACTGCGCAATAAACGACACCAAACAATTTGTTAAAATAACATGCCTTTTTCATAACATTCTCCTATCGCTCCATACCAAACCGATACGAAAGTCCTCGAATCAACATCATACATCCGTCTTCTCAACTTGATTTTGTAGTTGTTCAATAAAGCTCGGATATTCAGTGATCGTTTGCGATAAATTATCGAGATCAAATTGAGAGGCTTGCTCGATAAGCTTTTCAGACCACACATCAAGTGCCCCATACGCATATGTTTGGGCAATCTCTTGAATATTTGCACCAAAGCTTTCAGTATCATTCATACTTAAAGTCTCGCACAAGGCATCCCAAATAGGTTTCTGTTTTTCAAGATCACTTATCAATTCAAGCACATTGTCCGTAGGCAAATCGTGTTCACTTGCATCCTCTTCTGATGCGGATATCTCATCTTCTGGGTAAATGTTTTGAAGTGCCCCAATCAATCGCGACAGTTCTTCATCAACAGCATCAAGATGGGGTTCTATGTCCAACTGGGATAGAATAGCCGATTCGAGCCCTTGTGCCCGTGTTTGTAACTCACCTGCACCCAGTGTGCCAGCAACCCCTTTCAAAGAATGTGCGGCACGCTCTGCTTCACCACGATCATCCGAAACCATATGATCTCTTACAACTTGCACAACTTGCGACTCTGAACCCGTGATAAATTGACGTAACAACCGTTCATAGAATTCGCGGTTATTGGCCACATTGCGCAAACCGGCGTTAATATCAAGCCCATCGATGGTTTCTAACAGATCTGGCGACCCTTCATCCGTATCGTTGGGTGAGTCTGAAGAAGTCGATGCTGTAGACAAAACTGCCTCGTCAGTTGATACCAAAGGATGAACACGTGCAGGCACCCACCGCAACAACTTGCCAAACAAATCATCAGGATCAATGGGTTTGGCAATATGATCGTTCATACCCGCTTCAAGACAATTCTCACGATCCACCGCCATCGCATTGGCCGTCATGGCCAAAATAGGTATGTCGGCAAATTCTTTGCGAATATTGCGCGTGGCGTCAAGACCGTCCATCTCTGGCATTTGCATGTCCATCAAAATAACATCATACGTTTCAATCTGTGCTTTTTTAACTGCAATTCGGCCATTTTCGGCCAAATCAACTTCAAAACCCGCTTGTGTCAATAATTCCATGGCAACCTGCTGATTGAGCACGTTATCTTCAGCCACCAAAATACGTGCGCCCTGAATAGGTATCAACATCTCCTCTGTAATTTTCGCTGTTTCAACCTCTGCAGCAGAAGATGCCACTTCGCCACCCAACACACGAATCGCCGAATCAAACAAAAGCGACGAATTGACAGGTTTCACCAGTGAGACTTCAACACCCACTTCATTCGCCTTTTGAAACACGTCTTCGCGCCCATAAGACGTAATCATCACAGGGTGCGGAGGTGATTTGAGAGTCTGCAATGACATTTGTGCAAACGTATCAATACCATTCATACCCGGTGGCATATGCCAATCCATAAAGACAATTTCATACGGGTCATCCACAGTATCAGCTTCTGAAATCGCCGAGAGAGCTTCTTCTCCCGAAGGCACTTCATCAACGCGAAAGGTCATGCTCGACAACATGTCATTAAGACTCTGACGCGCATAGAGATTGTCATCCACAACAAGTACACGACGGTTACGCAAATCGGGTGCTGGCAAAAGTTCTCGCTTTTTCACCTGTCCCAAACCAAGTCGGGCCGTGAACCAAAAAGTACTGCCTTTGCCCACCTCACTTTCAACCCCAACCTCACCGCCCATCAAACTGGCCAAATTCTTAGAAATAGACAAGCCCAAACCCGTACCACCAAATTCACGCGTTGTAGATGCATCGGCCTGTTGAAAAGATTGAAAAAGCTTGTCCTTTTGTTCAGGAGTCAAACCAATGCCAGAGTCTTGTACTTCAAACCGAACCATCAAATCATCACCTATTTCATCCACCTTCTTGGCCCGCACAATAATCTCACCCGTCTCCGTAAATTTAACCGCATTATTGGCATAGTTAATCAGCACTTGCCCAATACGCAACGGGTCGCCTTTCAAATCAAGTGGCAGTTCAGAGTCCAAATCAAAAATAAATTCCAATCCCTTTTGCGAGGCTTTTTCGCCTACCAAACTTGCAACATTGTCAAAAACACGCTCCAACTCAAAGTCAATGGTCTCAACATCGAGCTTGCCCGCCTCAATCTTAGAAAAATCAAGCACGTCATTGATAATGCCCAACAAGTGTTGACCTGAACTATGGATCTTAGAAACATAATCTTTCTGCTTGGGGTCCAATTCTGTTCTCATAGCCAAATGCGCCATACCAATAATGGCGTTCATTGGCGTCCGAATCTCGTGACTCATATTGGCCAAAAAATCAGCTTTGGTCTGAGCGGCGGCTTCTGCTACTTCCCGGGCCTGCTCACTTTCTTTGTGGCTTTCAGCAATTGATTTTGTCATTTCCCTAAACGTGGCCGTAATAACAAATGTCAATACCAACCCAATGCCAACAGCAAAGACGCCCATAGTTGAAATAATAGAAATATTTCGATTAATAGCTGCCACAAGATTGGGGCCAATTTGATCTTGTACGCCCTTAATATCAAGTTTCACATCCTCTACATCTTTTGCAATGACAGGCCCTAACCGATCCAGCGTATTCTTGATCAATGCATTGCGATCAAAAATAATCTTCACCAAATCTTTAAACGTATCACTATAATCTTTAAAAGCAATTTCAATACTGGCAAGCATACGTCGCCGTTGAACATTTTGTAATTCTTTGTCCAAAATCTCCAAGCGTTCTTGTATGTGTCCAAATTCTTGAAGTACCCGATTTACCGATCGTTGATCATTATTTACCAAAAATTTTGCAACATAAAGACGCGCCAAAAGCAAATGCTTCATCGCCAAGCCAGAGTGAAATGACGCCGACTGATCACCGCTTTCTTGTGCAGAAATCATAATGCCCGTCAACGTACTTTCCATATAAGGGCCTTTTTGGTCCAGCACCTTAAACACCGCATCATTGCGCTGTTCTTTATACTGAATCACTTTATCAAAAACCGCTACGTATCTTTTAAGATGGGTTTCCACAGAATCAATTTTGGCGGCACGCTCCGGTTTCTGAATTTCAACCTGTGACTCCTCCAAAAAACCCGACATGCGCCGATAATAATCTGCATACTCCTGCAAATCTTTATAACTACCCGTAATGATAAAGTCCTTCACATTCATACGCACCATCAACATATTGGCTTGCAAACGCCCCGAAAGATTGGTATCACGCGCCATTTCTCTATATTGCGTAAACCCACGCGCAGATTCATATTGAGCATAATACCCCGCAGTTGCAACCAACCCCATCAGCCCAACAATAGATATGAACCCCAGAAATATTTTTTTACCAACTTCAATATCTCTCACACGCACATACGTCTTTTTAAGAAAATTCAACATATATGTAATCCCTTATTCGGGTGGTGTTGCAACCATAAAAAATAACATTTCTTTAAATCCGAAACACTTCTACGTTTTTAACCTGTTACTTAATTTTCAATAAATTTGGGAAACTTCAACAGGGTCTGTTCCATGTTGTCCAAATCAAACAGAGATGCCTCTTCTGCCAATTTTTCACCCCACGCGACAAGAGGGCTGTATGTATGCGTTTGACCCAATTCTTTCATTTGATTTGCAAATTCTTCAATATCATTGATCGCAAGTGTTTCAGACAGCTCTTGCCACATAGGTTTTTGTTGTTCAAGCAAAGATATCAATTCTGACCCGATTTCCAAATTTTCAGATCCCACTTCACTATTTTCGGGTTTTACTGCTATTACTTCCACGGGCAACATCGCATTCAGTGCCGCTAAAAATCGCGTGAGTTCCCGATCAACAGAAGCCAAATGCACATCCACATCTGAGTCCGATTGAACAGCCGATTCGAGTGTCTGTGCACGAGCCTGTAAATCAGAAGCACCAATGGTACCTGCCACGCCCTTGAGCGAATGTGCAGTACGTTCAGCAGCATCACGGTCTCCCGCCAGGAGTTGTGCTTTTATGGTTGTCACAGTCTCAGCCTCCGAACCCGTGACAAACTGACGCAACAACCGCTCATAAAATACGCGGTTATTGGCCACATTGCGCAAACCAATCTTAATGTCGAGCCCCTCAACATTTTGCAACGGATCTGCATCGGGTTTCTGAGCAACAGGTTCTGGTGGTTTTTCCGGTTGTGTTTCAACTTCAGCTATCGGCTCACGTTCCCGATGCGGAATCCACTCAATGAGTTTATTCAATAACACGTTCGGGTCAATGGGCTTTGCAATATGATCATTCATACCGGCTTCAAGGCACCGTTCGCGATCTTGGGCCATCGCATTTGCAGTCATCGCCAAAATGGGCAGTTCAGCAAACCTGCTTCGAATTTCTCGGGCAGCCGTCACACCATCCATCACGGGCATTTGCATATCCATCAAAACCAATTCATATGCGTTCTCACCAACCATTTCGGTCGCAATCTTTCCATTTTCAGCCAAGTCCGTATCAAAACCCGCCTGCGTCAACAATTCAATGGCCACTTGCTGGTTTAATTCATTGTCTTCTGCCAAAAGTATTTTCGCACCCCAAACAGGAGCCAAATCTTGGGATGTCACATGCAATAAACCATCTTGGTGTTCAGATTTTTTGACTTCACCACCCAACACACGAATAGATGCATCAAACAGCAACGAAGGGTTAACAGGCTTAATCAATGAAATATTAATACCCACCCCTTCAGCTTCGCGCAAAACATCTTCACGTCCATAAGACGTCACCATCACCACATAGGGTTTGCTTTTAAGAGACAAGTTGGCCATTTGACGCGTGGTTTCAATACCATCAATGCCAGGTGGCATGTGCCAATCCATAAACACAATTTCATAAGGGTCATCTGTTTCGTTAATTTTTGAAAGCGCAGAAAGCGCATCCTCTCCAGAAGGCACTTCATCGACACGAAATGTCATATTCACAAGCATGGCCGACATGATTTCACGTGCATGTTGATTGTCATCAATAATAAGCACCCGCCTGTTACGCAAATCAGGTTCAGGCGTTAATTCACGGCTTCTGTCTTCACCCATACCCAGCGATGCCGTAAACCAAAACGTACTGCCTTCACCAAGCACACTCTCAACACCCACATCACCACCCATGAGGTGCGCCAAGTTCTTAGAAATGACAAGTCCCAAACCCGTGCCGCCATATTCGCGAGTCGTTGATGTATCAGCCTGCTGAAAAGATTGGAAAAGTTTGCCCATTTGTTCTTCGGTTAAACCAATTCCCGTATCTTGGATCTCAAAACGAACCAGCAAGGGATCGTTCTGTCTTTCAACTTGCTGAACCCGAACAATAATCTCACCTTCTTCGGTAAACTTGACCGCATTATTGGCATAGTTAATAAGCACCTGACCAATGCGTAAAGGGTCTCCTGTAAGGTCCCGGGGCAAATCCGTCTCAAGGTCAAAGATCAATTCCAAACCTTTGTCAGCCGCTTTTTCACCAATCAAACTGGCCACATTGTCAAGCACCTGCTCAAGATCAAAATCAACAACTTCAATATCGAGCTTTCCCGCTTCAATTTTAGAGAAATCAAGAATGTCATTAATGATGCCCAACAAGTGCTGTCCCGATCCATGAATCTTTCTGACATAATCGGTTTGTTTGGGGTCCAAATCTGTTCTCAAAGCCAAATGAGACATCCCAATAATGGCATTCATGGGCGTCCGAATTTCATGTGACATATTTGCCAAAAAATCTGCTTTCGCTTGCGATGCCGCTTCGGCCAATTCTTTAGCATCCACCAATTCAACGGTACGAGATTCGACGAGTTCTTGAAGGTGAATGCGTTGTGCCTCAGAAGCACGAAGCCGCCATCTGCTAAATACAAAAATACCTGCAACAATGACAATGACATAAATCGAATACGCAGTCCAAGTTTTCCATGGCGGTGCGGTCACGTGCACACGCATTTGAACCTCTTGCTCTGGCAAACTCCAAACACCGTCGTTATTCGTACCGCGCACCCGAAGCGTATAAATACCACCTGGCAAATTCGAATAACGGCCAAACTGCTTGCCATCAGCATCGTACCAATTTCGATCATAACCATCCAAATAAAATTGATATTGATGTTTCGAAACATTGGTAAAATTCATCGCCACATATTCAAACTCAAATCCATTTTTTCGCCAATCAAGATCAAGGTCAGTGGCTTTTTCAAAGGCAGCATCAACATCCAATTCAATACCATCTTGTTTGATTGAAGTCAGAAACATTTGAGGGGGTTTCTCATTGTCCGTAAGTTGATCGGGATAAAAAGCATTCACCCCATTAAAACCACCAAACCAGAGTCGACCTGTTTGTGTATTTCGGCGTGATGTCGGCCAAAAGTCGTGGCTGTGCAAACCATCACCTTTGGTATAAACCCTCAAGACTTGCTCTTTGACAGCATCAAATTTTATCAAACCAATATCCGTGCCCAACCACAAATAACCTGCATTATCCTCAACCACATTGTGTACGATTTTGGCATGAAACCCTTGCTCGGCAGACATGTGCGTAAACGTGCCTTCATGCTTATCAAATTTATCCAATCCACGATCTGTACAAATCCAAAAAAGGCCTCGAGAATCTTCTACCAAATCAAACACCGTATTTGATGCAATCGTTTTGGGGTTATCAGGGTCATGCTGAAAATGCGTGAATGCATCGGCTTTTTTATCAAACAACTCCAAGCCGCCGCCCCAAGTTGCAATCCACATCAATGCAGGATCATCGTTATCCAGCTCAAATCGAATAGATGTAACAGCTGCAAAGCTCTTGGAGTCATTCGGGTCATGTTTATAAACCTTGTGTTCACCCGTTTTCATATTGTAACGATTGAAGCTTTGCTCCCACCCGACCGCCCAAACCACATCTAAATCATCCGTATCCTGAATAATGGTATAAAGCCATGTGTTGTCGGTGAGCCGCTTGGTAACCTTACCCGTCGGACGATCGAAAATGACCATGCCCTCAGCTGTCGAAACAATGAAATTTCCAAGATGGTCTTCGTAAAATCCGGCAGGATAACCGTGAGGTAAAGTTGTCGGGTCTTGAGAGTCGGGTTTAAAGTGTGTAAAGTTATCCGTTTCAGGGTTGTAACGATCCAGACCATCACCAAAGTTTCCAAGCCATACCGTGCCTTGACGATCTTCATAAATAGGCAACGGTGCATTGCTGGCCAAACTGTTTGGGTCAAAAGGATTGTGTTTATACAAATTGAAACGATGTGCTTGTGGATCAGCTTTGTCTACCTTGCCCGTGTTATCCGTAACCCACAAAATCCCATTGCGATCTTCAAAAGCACCCTGAATGGTATTTGAAGAAAAACTATATGGGTCGGCAGGATCACTGGTTTGATGAAAATATGTCTTTGCAACAGGATCAAAATGAATCAGCCCGGTAGCAGTCGTAGACGGAATCAGAATAAGTTTTCCGGCTTTACTCAAATAGAAATCACAAATGCTCATCAACGGCAAACTGCTTTTATCCCCAGGAATATGTTTGAAATGTTCAAACGTATTCGTTTCACGATCCAATCGAATCAACCCATTGTCGCGCGAGGCAAACCACAAGTCCCCTTGGAGGTCTTCCAAGATCGCTTGAATCTCGTCATCGGGAATGCTATTGGGATTTTTTGCATCATGCCTGAAACGCGTAAACGTGCCTGTTTTTTTATCGTACTTTGTTGCCCCATCGTGTTTTGTGCCTATCCAAATATCACCAAATCGATCTTCAAAAACGGTGTAGATGTCATTGCTCGTTAAACTGTTCTCATCATTGGCATCATGCCAAAGGTTGGTAAAAGATTCAGTCTCTCTGTCAAAACGGCTCAACCCACTTTGCGTGCCAAACCAAAGCAAGCCGTCTCGATCTTCAATTATGGTTCGCGATGACAAATTAAACGTATTACTCGCAAGTGTTGTGAGCGGATGGTCTGGGTCTTTGAAATACTGCGTGAACGTATTGGTCGTTTTATCGTAGCGGTTCAACCCACTGTTGGTACCTGCCCAAATGATGCCTTCACTGTCCTCAAACATCTGCGTAACAAAATCACTCGAAATCGAACCCGGCCCTTCTTTGAAGAGCTTTACATTGGCCCCATCATATCGCACCATGCCATTGAAAAAAGAACCAAACCAAATAAACCCATCCCGATCTTGCATAATGGCAAAAGAAGGTTCACCGCCAATATCAAAAGCCAATTCAAACTTCAGTTTCTCAGCATGGGCCGTACCCAATAGCGTAATCAAGCAAATCACACTGACCGAAATTAATATTCTAATTTGTATGCAAGAAAGCTTATCATTCATCATATATCCTATGTGTTAAAGTATTAAATATTTTTCGCTGCTAAAAAATCAGAATATTCGACAAGCGTTTCAGCCATCTGATCCAAATCAAACGAGGAAGTTTGTTCAGCAAGTTTTTCTGCCCATTGTACCAATGGAATGTATTCGTATTTATTTCCCAACACTTTCATCTGGTTTGCATAATCTTCAATGTCATTGATGCTCAGTGTTTGGGACAGTTCTTCCCAAACACTTTTTTGTTTTTCGAGCGCCACACCCAGTTCCGATGGTATCTCCGCTTGGATAACAGCGACGTCCTCAGACACATCCAATTCTTCTTCAGGATACAATTTTCTAAGCGAGTCAATTAAACGAATAAGTTCCTCTTCAACGGCTTCGAGGGGCTCTTCTATGCCTAATACATCGTGAATGGCTGATTCAAGCACTTGCGCCCGTGCCTGCAACTCGGTAGCACCAAGCGTGCCCGCCACACCTTTGAGCGAGTGCGCAGTACGTTCGGCACCGGCTCGATCTGTTTCTATTTGCTCTCTTACAGTTTGAACCGTTCTGGCTTCTGAACCCGTCATAAATTGTTTCAGCAACCGTTCATAAAATTCACGATTGCCAGCAACATTTCGCAAACCTGATTTTGTGTCAAGGCCTTCTACTGCACTAAGATCTATATCAGGCTTGGGTTCTGGTAATGCATCCTGACGATCTGTCGATTCTACCAGTTTATATTCTTTCGCAGGAACCCATTCAATCAATGCCTTAAACAAGGCCTCTGGGTTGATGGGTTTCGCCACATGATCATTCATACCAGCCTGAATGCAACGCTCTCGATCACCTGCCATGGCATTGGCAGTCATTGCAACAATTGGAAGTGCACCAAAACGTTCGTCACCACGAATTTCCAGTGTCGCCTGAATACCATCCATAACGGGCATCTGCATATCCATTAACACAAGGTCATACGCGTGTGCCCCCACCATCTCAACACCAATCAAACCATTCTCTGCAATATCTACACGAAAACCTGCATCACCTAACAACTCCCTGGCAACTTGCTGATTAAGCTCATTGTCTTCAACAACCAAAATGCGAGCACCTTTAATCGACGACAAATCAAGTCCTTCAGTAACAGAACGTTCTTGTTCATCAGATAAAGCCTTACCAACCTCACCTCGAAGCGCTCGCAAAGAAGCATCGAGCAACTGAGAGGGGTTAACAGGTTTAACCAGCGTAATATCAATACCTGCCTGATGCGCCTCTTCAATCACTTCTGCACGCCCATATGCAGTCACCATAACGGGTTTTGGCTTTGGGGAGAGATCCAGTGCATGGATACGGCGCCAGGTTTCAGTACCATCAATACCATCAGGCATACGCCAATCGATAAATACAATATCATAAGGATCTTCTTTATCAACCTTCTGAATCAATTCAATGGCTTCTTCGCCCGATGCGACCTCGTCAATACGAAAGGTCATAGACGCAAGCATCTCAGAAATAATTTGCCGCGCCTGCGAGTTGTCATCCACAACAAGGGCCCGTCGATTTCTAAGATCCGGTTCAATATTAAATATCTTTTCTTTCACTTGCCCCACACCAAGGCGCACCGTAAACCAAAAGGTACTGCCTTTGCCCTTTTCGCTTTCAACACCGACCTTGCCACCCATCAATTCCGCCAAATTTTTTGAAATGGCAAGGCCTAGCCCTGTGCCTCCAAATTTACGCGTTGTAGACGTGTCTGCTTGCTGGAAAGATTGGAACAATTTACCCTGTTGCTCTTTCGTAAGACCAATACCCGTATCCTGCACTTCAAAACGGACGATGAGATCATCATCTATTTCCTGTTCCTTACGAACACGAATAACGATTTGACCATCGTCTGTAAATTTGACAGCATTGTTCGAATAGTTAATGATAATTTGACCCATTCGAAGAGGGTCGCCGCATAAATCACGCGGAAGACCCGACTCGATGTCAAAAAGCAATTCGAGATGTTTTTCTGAGGCCTTTGTCCCAATCAGTGCTGCAACATTGTCCATCACTTCATCAAGATTAAAATCGATAGCTTCAATATCAAGTTGTACTGGTTCAGTGTCAAATGGAATATTGTCAGTTTAAAATAAGCTATAAATTGGCAACCCGTTTAACTGCCCCAAATGCGACTTGTGCTCTTTTAAGTCGGGCTTGATTCAATTTACGTTTTCGGTCTTGAAAAATGATCTGCTCCTTGCCTAGCAGTTTGTTCACGGGCGCAACATACCCGATGGCCGCGTGCAGTCTGTGATGATTATATTCACTAACAAATTCAGTCACAACTCGTCGTGCCTCATCCAAAGTCGTCGGTGTTTTGGGGCGAATGCACTCCCGCTTCATCGATTGGTGCCACCGCTCGATTTTACCGTTAGACTGTGGATAAAAAGGCGATGTTCTCACGTGTGTCATCCCACAGTGTCTGATGAAGGACTTGAAATCAATGGCGATGAATTGGGGACCATTATCCGATATGATACGCGGCTTGACGCCTGGGAATTTCTCTCTGCCTCGCTGGATAATGATCTCGATATCAGATTCAGTCATTCTCTCTCGGATCTCAAAATGAACAATATATCGGCTATACCCATCGAGAATAGCACACAAATAGTAGAAGGTGCCACAGATATTGATATACGACACGTCCACGTGCCAATGTTGATGTGCTCTGGTGGGTTGGTCAAATCCTTTACCCTTCTTTGAGGCAGGCTTTGAACCGCGTTTAAGCAAATCAGCACGTTTCAACACGCGATAGACACTGCTGGGGGAAACGGCAACTTCATCGGTATCCAACATCATAAAACTCAAACGCCGATACCCCACATCTGGATGCTGAAGGTGGCTGGATATGATGGCTTCATGTTCCCACTTTAACAACCAATACGTCTTGGGAAGAGATGCATTATGGCGATTGGGCTGACCATATCGCGCTTTCCAAGCGTAATATTTGCTCTTGGGTAACCCTAAAAAGGTGAGAATATCACCAACTCCAAAACCCGTTTTGTTACGCCAGCAGGTTACAAAATCTATGACACTATCACGAACTGCCATCTCAACCCTGCGACCACTCAGAACTCCCCAAGACTTTTTTTTAGCTTTACGTGTTCTTCCAACAGCTCTGCTAACACCTCATTCTTCTGAGTCAGCTTGCTCTCCAGAGCGTCGATCTTCTTGGCCTGCTGCTTCTCCACTGAACTGTGTTGGGACTCAAATGCCACTGTACCTTGCTCAAAAAAGACCTTCTGCCAATTGTAGAACATCGTCGGGTAGATGCCGTATTCATCACACAGATCTGAAACGGATACACCCTCAAGGAAATGACGACGCAGAATGGACACCTTTTCTTTTGAACTATACCGCTTACGCTTCTTAGACATGGACTCCTCCTTCGTTGAGTCCAATTTACACCTTATTCAAACTGCGCAAAAGTCCATTTTCTCTTGAAGCATAACA
>JABIFK010000688.1 GCA_018650745.1 Candidatus Latescibacterota bacterium
ATGTAGCCGAAGGACGAGACATACGAATAGATCGTGAAAAATTATCAGAACATTTGGGTGTGCCGGTTGTGGAAACCGTGGGGCGAAAGGGTGGGGGCACAAAGGAATTGGTTTCTGCGGTCCTTCAGGTTTTAGACGAAGGCAAACCCGCAACACGCCCGTCACCGATCGATTATGGATCTGGATTGGAACGGATCATTGCCTATTTGCAGGCGCACTTAGTTGCCCAGCAGGGTGAGGGAGAAGAATCGCTAGACAGCAGCGATGAATTTATTCCCGAGATGGCGATGCTCCGTCGTTTTGTTGTGTCGACACAAGAACATGAAGACGCATTAGAACACAAAAAAGGAAAATGGAACACACGGTGGTTGATTCTCAGGCTCCTTGAGGAAGATCGGGATCTGATCGAATCTTTGGGTCAGAATGGGGTCGAATATACGCTGATAGATAATTACATGTCTCAATTTATATCGCGGGCCGAAGACATCTACGAAGACGATATTGAATCGGTTGTGACGGAACGTATTTATGCCTATGTAAAAGATATTTGCAATGAGGTTGTGGATGCGACGGACCGAGTTGAAACGACGTTGACCGACAAAGTCGATCACGTACTGACCAGTCCCATGTTTGGTCTTCCGATTTTTGCTCTGATGATGTATGTGATGTTTGAAGCAACCTTTACTTTGGGTGCGTATCCTATGGATCTGTTGGATATGCTATTTACTTCTCTGGGTGTTTTGGTGACTGGTGCGTTGCCTGCCGAGTCTCTTATTTCAGACCTTATCGTAAACGGTGTGATCGGTGGCGTGGGTGGTGTGATCGTCTTTTTGCCAAACATCATTCTGCTTTTTCTGTTTATCTCCGTTTTTGAAGACAGCGGTTACATGGCACGGGTAGCATTTCTCATGGACCGGCTTATGCATGGCATTGGGCTTCATGGAAAGAGTTTCATATCTCTTATCACTGGGTTTGGTTGCAATGTGCCTGGTGTGATGGCTGCGCGCACCCTTGAAAATGAAAAGGATAGGCTGGTTACGATTTTGATTAACCCTTTTATGTCTTGCAGTGCAAGATTGCCTGTTTACATCCTTTTTTGTGGTGCATTTTTTCCAGATAAAGCAGGTCTGGCCATTTTTGGGATTTACATTTTGGGTATTGCAGTGGCTGTGTTGAGTGGCAAAATCTTGCGATTGACGGTGCTAAAGGGTGGGTCTGCTCCTTTTGTCATGGAGCTTCCGCCCTACAGAGTTCCCACTGCCAGATCTCTCGTGATGCACATGTGGGAGCGGGCGAGTCTTTTCCTGACCAAGGCTGGTACTATTGTGTTGTGTGGGGTTGTCGTGATGTGGGGGCTTAATACGTTTCCAAGAAGCATCACAACGTTCCCTGAATATGATGCGAAAGTGGCTGAAGTCCAATCCAATTTCGCATTGAAGAGAGTGGATTTGACGGCGTTGGGCGCCAATTTTGACAAAGAGATGGACAACCTGCAACGGGCAGAGGTTGAAGAAATTGAGAAACTCGAAATTGTCAAACACATGGACACCATTAAACAGCGTTATGCCGGAAGAATTGGGTCTTTTCTTGAACCGATTATCAGACCTTTTGGTTTTGACTGGCGCGTTGCAGTATCACTCATTCCCGGTTTTGCTGCAAAGGAGATCGTGGTTGGTTCCCTTGGAGTACTCTATCAGGTGGGTGAAGAGGAAGATGCGGAGTCTAAGGGTCTTCAGGAAGCACTGCGGCAGTCAGATGTTTTTACACCGTTTAGAGCCGTGCTTTTTATGATTTTCACGCTTCTGTATGTTCCATGTCTTGCAACCATCGCAACCATAAAACGCGAAACCAACTCCTGGAAATGGCCCTTCTTTTCAATTGCTTACTCAATGAGTGTGGCTTGGATTGTGACGTATGTTGTGATGGTGATTGGAACGTTTATTGGATTGCATTAGCATGTGTTATTTGATGTGGATCCTATGAGACTATTCAGACTTATGTGGTAAAACATATAAATGAAGGAAAACATCATGAAAATAAATATCTTATTGATGGTTATTGTTTTGATGTGGATTCTCGAACCCGGTTGCTCAACTGTATGGGCACAGAATAGGGCCGAAGAGCCCACCGCATCTGATGTTGTTGCACCCATTGGAATCAGTGGGTTTGGTGATTTTTTTATTCAAGCAAACCGACAAGATGTGGCGCAAACCTACAATGTGGGGCAAATGGAAGTGGATCTTGAGACGCACATTGCAGAGAAGGTTGTGATAGGTGCTGCTGTGGCCTATGACGGTGAGAATTTTGGTTTGGGTGCATTTACGGTAGATCTGCATCTGCTTGGTAGCAAAGGCGATCACTTCCATTCTAATTCGGGCATTATGCATTCGGGCATCATTGTGGGGCAGTTCGATGTGCCCTTCGGAATCGACTGGCATGTTTACCCATCTATTGATCGTAAGCTGGTATCGGCACCGTTGGTTATCGAAAACACTCACAATGGTTGGAACGACTTTGGTGTACAGGCATATCTGGAAGCGGGCAAAATGAATGTTGTGGCCTATGCGACGAATGGCTTTTGCTCTGAGGGACTGGGTTGCCCTGTTGATGTGGATAAAAAAATGGCTGCTGTGGGAAGTCGTGTAGGCATCAAACCGCACAGCACACTTGAGATTGGTGGTTCGTGGGCTGGTTTTCTCTACCCCGACGATGACCGAGACAGGGTTATGGCGGGAGGCGATGTGCAGTTTGCGTATCAGAACGTGTTTTTCAAAGGAGAATATGTGGTTCACCAAGTGAGCCTTGCAAGCAAGCAAACGCTGACCCGTAGAGGGTTCTATGGCCAGGGGTTGTATGACTTTGGCAAGACCTACGTGGTGGCACGGTATGGCAACTTTAGCCCTGGTGATGCGCAGGTAGAAGATCTTACGCGCTTGAGTGTGGGGGGGGGCTGGGTGATTTTGGATGGGTGTGAACTGCGTTTTGAATATCAGCGTAATTCTCAAGATGGGGGACGTCTTGCATTTACTCAATTGGTGGTTGGGTTTTAGAACGGTTTGGAAAACTGGATTTTGATTTCACAATGGGCCGTTGGCCAATTTGAAGTTGGAGGATAGAATGGAAAGCATTGTTGTTCTTGTTGCCGTATTTGTAGCTGGCGGATATTTTTTGAAGAGGGTCTTTGCTCAGGTAGGTTGCTTGGGGTCGAATACCAATATGGGGCACTGTGGCAACTGCCAAAACTGCAAGGAGTGAGTGATGTATAAACAGATCGCCGCAATGATCAGAATCTCTGGATATGAAGCAACGAACAATGAGCGTATTCTTGCTGAGGTGTTTGCCGAAAATGAAGGCCATCATTCACTCTCTGGTTTGAAGGCTCTGTTTAAAGAAGCGACGGGTCACAATATCTCCATTCGGGAGATAAAACGGTTCATGAATTTTATGTGTGAATATGGCGCGGCAGAAAAGAAAGACTTTCCTGAGGGTGCACATTATGAGCACAGGCACATTGGCGAACATCACGATCATCTGATTTGTTCAAAGTGTGGTCAGGTTGTAGAGTTTGAGCGAGAAGCTCTTGAAGAACTTCAAAGCAAGATAGCGAAGAGTTTTGGCTTCAGACTTTATCGACATGTAATGGATTTGTTTGGTATTTGTGGTGCATGCCAACAGTCAAACCAAGTTGATCTGGGCATTGAAAAATTACCCGAAGGCGAAAGCATTGTTGTGTCGCGGATCAATGGGGGGAGAAAGACGATTTCACATCTGGCAAACTTGGGTATTTCGGAAGGCGCACAGGTCAAGCTGGTCAGAAAGACCCCGCCTCCGCTTGTGTCGGTTGGTGAATCAAAGTTTGCAATAGGCAACGAACTTACAGATAAAATTTATGGCAACTTGAAAAAGGGAGTGGCCTAAACAAAGTTGGATATGGGTCTGGAGAGGCAGGGCGCTCCAGACCCATATTGGATCGTATCAAAGGGTTATGTTTCAAATTTGAAGGTTTTGGGCAGCTGTGTTTTATGATGGGTAATTTGTTCACTTTTTTTAACAAAAAGATCAATGTTCTAAGATTTTGTTTTTAATGGGTTTGGGTTGTGTTGTGAGTGTTTTTTGTATAGAGCCAGTGGTGAATATCTCACATTTTTGTATCAGACAACCCCGAACACATCTCAGTAGACTTGATTTTATGATGGACATAAGCTGCTATAAATGTGGACTGTTAAAGATTACCCACCCTTTGGTGGGTAGATTTTTTGGGTATGGATGCACGCTTGGTACGGTTTTTTCATGAATGAACGTATAGTGCACCCTTCTGTATTAACCGATGTAATTTTTGTCACTTGATCGCAGATTTTTTATTTGTTCACAGGAGCATATGATGGCATCGAAACGAATAGATAAAAACCTAGATGAACTGGAATCTGTTCTTGACGAGATCCCAATTCCAGAACTTATCGAGATCCCTCTTATGCTGGATAAAGATTTCGAGTTTGATGAGAAATATTATGATGATGTGATTGAAAGCTACGTCAGAGACAAGGTAGATGGATCGGATGATATGGCTGGGGGGTGGGCGTTTCTGGAGACGATCGCTCGAAATAAATTGAACATCACCGTAAGGAATTCGGCGGATAAGGCATTGGTCAGCACAGACATTATGGAAGTTTATAAGAAAAATTTCCGATTTCTGGAGAAAAGTCTTGATGATGTGATTGCGAGTATCAGTGGCATTTCTGAGCAAACGATCCATTTACAGGTAAAGGAAAAAAGGAATGTTGAAAACTGGCTGACGGTGGTGTTGTTCTCATGGATTTTTTCAGGTGCCATATATTTCTTTTATACATTTTGGACAAACACATTTTTACCAAATTTAGCGGGGTTGGAATCGTTGGCGCCTTTGCTGCTTTGCGGCATTCTCATTGTACCGGCCGACATTTTAAGTAAGCTATATTTCAAACATCCAGAGTATCAAAATGCAATTGAAAAATGGGCTTTTTGGGGCACGCTGGGTACTGTTGGGGCAATTCTTCTGTTGTTTGGTGTGAGCAGAGGGCTGGGAGAAACTGTGGATAGTATGATTCAGGCAGAAACAGAAAGCATGGGATTGTCTCAGGGATCTGATGCTATGAGGTTGACTCCGGTCGATCATAGTTTGGCTGTTGCTGATTATATCAGGATCGTTATTTATAGTTTGTTGCCTATTGGTGAAATGAGCAGTGCCACCTACCTGATGATCTTTATTCGGGAGTTGTTTCAAAAGACAGATGACGAACTGAAACTGGAGAGTTTGCAGACTCAGCAGAGCAGGTTGTATGAGTTTAAGAAACGCATTGAAGAAAAGATCACACCGCTTAATACGATGATTGCACGCTGGGAGAGCTACGAAGAGCAGAAAACACAATATATAGATTACAACCTAAAGCTGATTGAAGTTCATTATCGGAATAAGTTTGGGACAGAGGAAACCGATGAAAGAAAGCGCCGGCATTTGGGTGATGTGCAGAAGCAAAAAGAAGAAGGACAAGAAAAAGAAAAAGAATCTGCTGTTTCAGACTTGCGCAGTTTGTGGCGAAAGGGCATCGATTCAGAGAACATTGCCTATAAAAAATCATAGCTGGTGATGCGACCCTTTCGAGCACAAGCTTGTGTGTAAAATCTCTCAACCATTGGTTGGCCTAACCTGTTGATCATGCGATATATACTGCTTTGAAGTGATTTTTGAGAGGGTGAACGTTGAGATGAATTTATCACTCAGGCATGCAATGACACGTCCAGAGCCCGTCTGGCCCTGTTTTTTTAAAGAATTATAAAGCACTATATTATATATGGATATGTGAATTGCCTGCCAATCGGCAGGCTTTTTTTTAAATGGGTCCAAATTGGCACGGTTTTTCCAATAGAATGTTATATCTCTTGAAGAGATTGATCTCAGTTTACGGGAGGTGAACTTGCCTTTTGGAGGTGTTTCGAATGGATCTTTTAAAACAGTATGTGGTCTTTGCCCTAGAATCGGAACAGGTGGCGCTCCCTTTATCTGTTGTGGAGCGGGTGGTACAGGCTGTAGAAACAAAACGACTGCCAGGGGCACCCGATGTTGTGATGGGTGTGATCAATGTAGAAGGTCGGGTTATTCCTGTGATGGATATGCGAATGCGGTTTGGACTTCCAACACAAGAGATCGTTCCTGAGATGCAGTTTATCATTGCTCTAGCGAATGAGCGAATCGTTGCGCTTGTCGTAGATGCGGTGATTGGAGTGGTGGAACCTCACGCGACGGATGTGATACAGGGCGAACATATTTTATCTGATATGGCGCAGGTTGAAGGCGTGATCAAACTGTCAGATGGCATGATCCTCATTCACTGTCTAGACCGATTCCTCTCCCTTTCGGAAGTGAAGGTACTGGACGATGTACTGAAGGAGTTGTAGTCGTTATGAACGATCCCGTGCCGCGCAATTTGATTTCTGAGATCAGTGATATGATCACCCAAAGAATTGGCATCACCTATCCCCACACGCGTTGGGAGGATCTGATGCGGCGAATTCTTACGGTTGTTCGTGAATTGGAATTTTCAAATGTAGAATCTTTTCACCGATGGTTCACATCGGTGACATTGACGCGTAATGAGATCGAGATATTGTCAGGTTATTTTACAGTGGGAGAAACCTATTTCTTTCGAGACCAGAGAGGGTTTGAATTGTTGGAAGGTGTGATTTTGCCTGCGCTGATACACGCGCGATTGGGCAAGCAACAGCAGTTGAAAATTTGGAGTGCAGGATGCAGCACCGGTGAAGAGCCCTATTCTCTGGCGATATTGTTGAGCCGAATGATCAACTTGGCCGACTGGGATGTGACCATTCTTGGCACAGATATCAATCCGATGTCTTTAGAAAAGGCATCTCAAGGTGTCTATACGAGTTGGTCTTTTCGAGGCGGTTCCCCAGAAATTCAGCAACAATATTTTCGAGAAACCCTTGCAGGGTATTTCGAAATAATACCCCGCATTAAAGATATGGTGACATTCTCCACCTTGAACCTGATGGACAATCTCTATCCGTCTATGATGAACAATACGTGGGATGTGGATGTCATTTTGTGCAGAAATGTGTTGATGTATTTTTCGCCAGCATGTGCAAAAAAAGTGGCGCACAAATTTTTTCAAACGCTGGTCAATGGGGGATGTTTGCTGGTGAGCCCGGTGGAGGTGTCGAAAGACGTGTTTCAAGGTTTTGCGGAGCGGCATTCGCCAAAAGGCACCCTGTACCAAAAAGTGCACACTCAGTCAGCCCACCAGGGTGGTGATACAATCTTTGATGGACTGAATTATCAGATCTGAGCTTTTAGGTAGGGAAAAATTATGGACTCCGACAATGTGATTTCGGTTGTATCGACTCATTCAGAAAAAAAAGACGGACAACACCTATCCCGTGCGTGGCGCAAAGCAACTGCTCGTTTGGCCTATTTAAGAGATATGCTCGAGCAGGAAACCCACAGGACGCCAGAAGAAACAGCGGGCATTTTGAAACAGCGCGCCCATCTGCTTGCCCAAGAAACCTCGCTGGCATTGAGCGATGCATCAGACCTAGAGGTGATTCGGTTCCAGCTGGGTGAAGACGTATATGCGTTTGAAGCTGGCTATGTTCGTGAAGTGTTTCAACTCAAGGAATTGACCCCATTGCCCTGCACCCCCCCGTTTATTCTGGGCATTATCAACGTGCGCGGGCAGGTCCTTTCTGTTATGGATCTGAAAATTTTTTTCAATTTGCCAGAAAAGGGCATTACCAATTTGAACAAGCTCATCATTCTGCATAAACAAGGGATGGTATTTGGCGTGCTGGCAGATGTGATTTTGGGCACACATGCGATGTTGGTACGGGAGTTGCAATTGTCGCTTCCTACATTGACGGATGTTCAAGAAAAATATCTCAAGGGTGTGACTAAAGACAGAATGGTGATTCTGGATGCAGAGAAGCTGTTATCGGACACAGACACCCTTGTGCACGAAGAGGTTGTCGTATAAATCCTGATCATTTACAGCTTAAATGGGTATGAGGAGGCTTCAGATGGATATGCGCCAAATCGGGGAAACTGGGTGGGGTTCGTTTTTTGCATCCGTTCTTCAGGGGGGAGTTCGAAGAACACTTCTTTTATGGTTTCTTGGTCTCTCGCTTGTGCCTATGACGCTTGTCAGCATTTTTGGTTATAGGAATGCCCACAGCAGCCTTTATGAAGATGCGAAAAAATCGCTAACGTC
>JABIFK010000694.1 GCA_018650745.1 Candidatus Latescibacterota bacterium
CCCGACAACTCATGGGCGAAGAAGCCTTGTGCATTGCCTATTATGAACAACCCGAACTCATTCACGACATCCTCAACACCATAGCCGAAACCACTGTCAAATTACTCGACCGCGTCACCCAAAAGGTCCAAATTGATTTGCTCAGCGTTCACGAAGACATGGCCGGCAAATCAGGCCCTCTTGCAGGGCCACGCCAAGTAGTCGAATTCATAGCCCCCTATTACCGCCGCGTCTGGGACATGCTTCAAGAGCGCGGTACCCGCCTCTTTGACCAAGACAGCGATGGCGACATGAACGCCATTATCCCCGCATTCATCGACGCAGGCATAAATCTCATGCACCCTATGGAACCTGCAGCCAACATGGATATTGTCAAAGTTCGAGAACAATATGGCACCCAACTCGCCTTTTACGGCGGCATCGACAAACACATCATTCGCCGAAGCCAAGAAGAAATCACTGCCGAATTGGAATACAAAATCCCGCCCATGATCAACACAGGCGGGTGCATTCTAGGACTCGACCACCGCATACCAAACGGCACGCCCCTTAAAAACTATCGATTTTACCTTCAAAAGGTTTGGGAAATTATTGAACGAGAAACGGCATAACCTCACACCATAAAACGACCCCAGTACCTGTTTTATCAGCAGTGAAACAACATAAATTTCGAACCATGAAATCAATCCATTAAAAACAAAAATCACCTTCCCCTTTTTCAAAGGGGAAGGTGATTCGTCAGCAGCACCTTACTTTCTCATCAGGCTGACGTATCCAATTGTTTTTGCTTTGTTACTTATTTTCAACATTTTTATCTTTGCATCCATCCCGTCACCAACGTATTCACATACTCAAAACCACCATTCCCACCAATCACCACATCATAAATCTTACCAAATTCATCACGCTTGTCTATCGTATCCGCATTCAAAAACCCCACACGTATCACCGTGCCGCCATCAAAATCTGTCACCATCTCAGCATCCTCAAGCGTATCCCCCAATACCAAAACACAGCTCCGTTTACCCAATTTATCAACACCAATAAGACACGTTTTATTTGCACTGTGGATCACTGACGTGTTACACCCAACAACTTCGCCACCTTCACCAAACCGCAACCAATTGGCCACCACATCCACACAGTCCAACTTCAAGCTTCGCGCCTCTAAAAACGCCACAATCACATCACCCAACCCAGCCGATACAATATTTAAAGGCACAAGCCCCACATTCATGGCCAGAAAGAAATCCACAACGCCCTCTCGCAATACCATCGCATCACGCGCCCCCACATCTTGAATCATCTCACGCGTCAAACCAAAATCTCTTAACAATTCAAACGCCGCCATCCACCATTCATTCATCAAACGCAACTTATCCGCCTCACCCATATCGGTCGCCAATTCTGCACCCCGATACTTCACATACAACCGTGCCATTTCTTCCCGATACCCATCACCCAAATACCCCCCATGCACAATCGCCAAATAAGACGTCGTCTCTTCCCCATTCGCTTTTTTAGGGTACGTCAATGTGCGATCCCAATCACTCACCACACAAATACCATCCTTACCCACCGAGCAAAATTGATCCTTCTTTTCACGAAACACATCCAAGTCAGCTATCCATACATCATTCATACGCTGTCCTTTTGCCCCACAACCTGAGCAGAATCGCCCAAAACAAAACGCACGGTCAATATAAGCATCACAAAACCAACAAGCGCAAAACCAACACACAAAGTCAAAGTATGAGACAATACCGCCCAGTTTGTGTCTTGCCCAGCATAAACCGACAAGGTCATCAATGCCCCCGAAAATGCCAAACGCCCCAAAAGACTTTGAATAGAAAGATAGGTGGCCCGATGTGCTGCTTCAAGGCGGGGCACAACAGCAGCATTTAAAGGCGCGGCCATTAATGCGCGCGGAGAGGACCGAAGCAAGAGAAAGAATGCAACAAACAAATGAATGTAAAGCGCCATCAGGCCAATAATCAATGTTTGCAATCCCGCAGCCAAAAGAAGCGCCCCCGGTAAACCAATTACATCGCGTAAGCGAATGCTATAACCAGCAATCCAACTCGCTACCATAAGCGTTATGGCCGTATGGAACCCCGTCACCACCGGTGTTGCCATCAGATCTTGAAAATGAAGCAGACCAATATAGGGCTGATAAAATTCATACGGGATGTGATTAATAACTGTCATAAAAATCACGAACACCATCAACCATGCAGTGCAGGTTGGTGCAAATAACGAAGGCAATGGCCAATTTGCGAGATGAAACCAACACGCTCCGAGGATACGCGCTGTTGAGGTGGTTCAGCAAAAAGGAGCGCGATCATAAATGCCACAATTGCAACACCAACCGAAAGCACATAAGCCAAGTGCAAAGCATAAGACGCAACCAAACCACCAATCAAAGCAGCAAGTGCAGAACCCGCAAAGGCATTGCGAGCGACAACCGCTTCACGATGATCATATTCACTTTCACGATTAAGCACCGAAAGAACGTCGTAATGAAACGACGTGTCCGTGCCCGACCGAAACGCCATGCCTGCAGCCAAAGCAATTTGCGCACATGCAAAAACAGAAAATGAATCGCCAATCAAAAATAGGGAACTGGCCACCACAGTAGATGCCGCCGAAATGATCAACGTGACACGACGTCCCACAACATCCGAAAAATAACCCGAGGGCACTTCAAGCACAACAACAGCCATATAATAAACGGCTTCGAGTCGCAAAACCTCGGCAAGCGACAAGTATTGGATAAAATACAAAAAGAATACAGGTTGCCAAAAATTGGCACTGCTGCAAAGAGCATAATAAGGATACAACCGTGCACTGCGTTGAAGTGCTTCTGCATTTTGAGACATCATGTACCCACTAACGAATAAACTGTTTAAGTGCAACTTTCAAATCATCAAGAGCTTCCTGGCCACGCCCTTCTTCCACCGCTTCCAAAATGCAATGCTGCATATGATCTTCCAAAATCAACCGCCCCGCCCGATCAAGCGCCGCCCGTGCTGCCGCAATCTGAATCAATACGTCACCACAATCACGGCCCGATTCAACCATCGACTTGACACTACGCACCTGGCCTTCAACCCGTGCCAGACGATTGACGATCCCTTTGTTGACATGTGTATGTGCATGGGGCATCCGAATCCTCCTTTAAATATACCCCTAGGGGGTATATGAATATTTTAATAAATAACCCCATAGGCGTCCTCTTGTCAAGGCACTTATGGGGCTATTGCTTAGAACTTGCAATATTGCTAAAATAATGACGTTTGTTGAAATAATTCGGCAGCAGTTTGATTGGCTTTTGATCTTCAATCCGAAGGACTTTGTAATGGTAGCGATGGAATTTATTCCATCGCGATGTCGATGCGATTACCGAAATATTCTTTCAATCGCCACCCAAAGAGATTCAGAAGGATTCCTCAATCCGCTCGCTCACATCACCCGTCTTTTTATCCTTCACCACCTGCTTCACCCGCCCATCGGGCAACCGCTCCGTTTTCAAAATCACATACGACAAATCCGCATCTGCCAACGACTGCTCCACATTCACC
>JABIFK010000373.1 GCA_018650745.1 Candidatus Latescibacterota bacterium
CGGCACCTGTCGGGGTCCAAGCATCAAGTATGGCAATATCAACCGTGTGGATTCCGTCCGTGATGACTGTCCAAGATGTGGCCGTGCCGTCGTGGCGAATTCGGGCACCTGTTGCAGATGACAGCGGGCCGGATGTGAGGTCATAGTGACTGGAAATTTCAATGGCTTCAATTTGACTGAGGTCGCCAGACGTTATTGTATGATCGGCCAGATACCACGACTTGCTTGAGACAAAGGTGAGGTGGGTGACAAAGTTGTAGTTATTGGCATATTGCCCGTCAACGCGTAATCGGCCGGCCCAAGGGCCCTGTGTTTCGGGTGTCACCTTTGCAGTGCCTATTGGTGTGAGGCGTTCACCTTTTTTGAGGATAAGTGTTGGTGTAGACAAACCCGGTTTGACAAATGCCTTTTCTTTAAATGTCACATCATCAACAATGTTAAATGGCGTGTGTTGGATGGTATAAGAAATGACACCTTGTTTTACGTAAGTGACATTGGGGTGTTGCTCAACCGAAATAGGGTTTTTGACTCGTGCGGTGGCAGGGTCACCGCCAAAGGACAATGTGTAATTGTTTGTTTGGTAGGGGGCCAAGAAGGGTGCAAAGGTGATCTCTGCGATTTCAACACTGCCGTCTGTATGTTTTTTTAGGGCATCTATCTGACAGGGCCATTCTTTGCCTTCTGTATCCTGAAGCCGAAAAGGGTTGTTTTCTTGATACGTCTGCGGGGCCAGATAAAGGGTTGTTGAACATGGGAAGGATCGGCGTGCGAAACCATCGGATTCGCGCACTGTAAGGGTATAGGGCATGTGGACAGGCTCCGAGTCAGTTGAAGAAGTATGTTGATTTGTTTTGTGTCGAATTAAGGTAATCACGATTACGATGGGTTGTCAATATTTGAACGAGGGGATCGCTTGCCCGATGGCCCGTTCACATGTATATTGAAGCCTAATATTCCATCATTAATGGTGCCGGGATTTATTGAGGGTGATGCTTATGAAACGCAGTCTTTGTGTGTGTGTGATGCTGTTGGCTCTTGTGGCTTGTGGCAGTGACAGCAGTACTGGGTCAACGACTTTTGTTGCAGAAGAATTAACAATAGAGGGAAATCCCTCGATTGTTGGAGAAGGTGCTGGTACGGCAGCGGCGCCGAGCGGTTTTATATCCATTGGCGGTCTTGTTGATAGCCGGTTGGGACTTGAATTGACCAACTTATCGGTGCAACTGCGTGTGTTGGCTGCCGATGGAAGTTTATTGGGGTCTGGTACTGTCGCTTGTAGCCCTGCAACTGTTGCTCCGGGTGGATCTTCAACATTTCAAACGAACGTGTCTTTGCCAGAAGCGTCTTATACATCAAGCAGTTCAATTGAAGTCACACCTGTTTGTGACCAGGGCACGGGCACTGTGCGCAGTGTCTCTTTGCTGTGGAATTAACTTTAACGACAATAGAGGGTTCATGGAACTGTATTTGATTCGGCATGGTCAGTCGCAAAATAATGCTTGGGGTGATTCGGGTCATCGAGTAGCTGACCCGACATTGACTGAAGCGGGGCATGAACAAGCAAAAAGAGTTGCAGATCATGTGCGAAATGCAGATCAGGTGGATATAGATGCTGGGAAGGGGTATGGCATTGATCGGTTGTTTTGTAGTGCCATGCTGCGGACCCTACAAACTACTGCACCGATTGCACAAGCCTTGGGGGTGCCTGCTGAAATTTGGCTCGATTGGCATGAAGAAGGCGGTATTTGGTTAGACACGGAAGAGGGGGAGGTGGGTTTTTCGGGGTTGACTCGTGATGAAATAGAAGCCCAGTTTCCGGGGTATAAGATCCCTGATGAAGTAACAGCCGATGGGTGGTGGAATCGGCCACGTGAAACGGTGGATGAGATGGCTGTGCGCGCAAAGCGGGTTGTAAAAGTTTTGGAAGAACAGTTTGTTGAGCAAGATATTCGCATGGCCTGTGTGACACACGGTGCATTTGCCAATGTGTTGATCCAAACATTGGTGAGTGGTGGTCTGCTACCGGGTATTTATTTTGGGCATTATAACACAGGCATTAGCCGAATCGATTTTGTCGATATGATGCGGCCTCGTTTTTTGAATCGGGTGGAGCATCTGCCTGTTGATCTGCGAACCTAATATATTTTAGCAGGTGTTGATTATGTGGGTCTGGTTTGTCGTCGTATTATTTGCAAGTGCGCCTGTTTGGAGTGTGCAACCAAGGTATCAGGCACAACCCCAAGAAACGGTGAATGCGGGTGCCGCCGAGCACAACAATAAAGGCGCGCAGTTGGCCAACGATGGGCGGTTGCTTGAGGCTGTAAGGGCGTTTCGGCAGGCGATTCAGTTGGTGCCCGATTTTGTAGGCGCCTATTATACCTTGGGCCGAGTCTATATGCAGTTGAAGCGGTATGACGATGCTGCGAAAGCATTTGCTGCAGCCGTACAGGCGCGACCCGATTACGGCGATGCCTGGTATCAATTGGGTATTGCGCTTCAAATGCAAAAGGCGTTTAAATATGCCGGGAAAGCTTATTTGAGTGCCTTGGCTTATTATCCAAACGATCCCGATTTATTGTATCGTTTGGGGTTTGTGTTTATACAAGAAAAAGATTGGATCCAGGCTGCGCACTATTGGGGCCGCTTGTATGATGAATACCCTCATCATACCGCACTTTCGCAAGTGCAACAGCATCTGCCTCATTTATATTTCAATTTGGGAACGCAACATTATGCAAATGGGGCCCAAAAAGATGCTGAGAAGGCCTTTTTGAAAACTGTGGACTTGGATCCTGGATATGGTGCTGCCTTTTATAATTTGGGGCTTGTCTATCGAGATTTGGAGCAATTTAATCAATCGCAATCGGCCCTGGAAAATGCGTTAGACTTACAATATGATTCTTTGCAGGTTCAGTCTGTTTTGGCACATGTTTATACCCTTAAGGGCAGTTTAGAAGATGCAGAAATATTGTTTAGGCGTCTTCTAAAAGAAGGCAAGGACCCAGTAAGCCCACACAGAGGGTTGGTTACTGTTAAAGTGAAGCAAAAGGATATTGCGGGTGCCTTGGTTGAGGCATTTACCGTGGTTGCTCATGCGCCTCGTGATGCCGCCAGTTTTTCTCTTTTGGCCTATGTCTATGAACACACTGGCAATGGGGAGCGTTACGGTGTAGGTTTTCAATCGGACAAAGCGATTACTGCGTATAAACGAGCGATTCGTTTGGATAAGAATAATGTGACACCCCAATTTAATTTGGGTATTTTGTATGGCCGTTTGGGAGATTGGGAAGCTGCTGTTAAAATACTAAAAAAAGCAGAAGAAACAGATCCAAACCACGAAGGTGTTAAGAAGTGGTTGCCAGATGTGCAAGCACGGTATGATGAATTACAATAAAAAGAAGTCACGTGTCTTATAGGTCCCAGGGCAAAATTACGGAGTGCTGATTTAGGTTTCTTTTGATTATGACCTGCCGGCGTGTGACTTGTGACCGATTTGTCTTTTCACAGATTTTTAAGGAGGTTGTTGTGGCAGATGTCATTCTTTCTGGTTTTGCAGATGAAGGCCCCGTAAGCAAGCGCGCGGAAGAACAGTTTACAATGATGCGGGCATTGGGTTTATCATATTATACCATTCGGTTTATCGATTTGGGAAATGGCATCAAAAACGTGATGCAGTTGACCAAGGCCGAAATTAAGAAGTTGCAAAAGTTGCATAAAGAATATGGAATGTCTGTATCAAGTCTCGGTTCGCCATTGGGCAAGGTTAAATTGTTGGATGTGGACGATGGAACAGAAAATCGATATGTGCCCTTAAAGAAGTATTTGGATACAGAAGTGAAACGCGCCATTGAGTTGGCCCATGCGTTTGATACCAAACTGATTCGTGGATTCAGCTATTATCACCCTGCAGGTTCTGACCCTTGGGATCATTTGGATCAGGCATCTGATCAGCTTGGCGAAATTGTGGCGCTGTGTGAAAAAGAAGGATTGATCTATGGGTCCGAAGTGGAATCTGATCTGATTGGTGGAGATGGTGAAACTTTGATTGCGATGCACAAAAAGATTAACAGCCCCAATACGTGCATTATTATGGATGTGGGCAATATGGAATATAAAGGCCACAGCCCAGAAAGTGTATTTGCTCAATATTTGAAAACCAAACCCGGTTTGGGATGGATTCATATTAAAGGTTTTAATGCACCCGCAAATCGTGCGATGCTCAATCGTGCTGCAAAACGCGGTTTAACACGTTTTATTCCTGTTGATCAAGGTGATGCAGGGCACGAGATGGTGATGCGCGATTTCAAATCTATGGTGCCCAAATTAGACCGCCAGTTCAAGAAGTTAGGCGTGCCAGGTGTGTTTGTCGATTTGGAGCCTCACGTTAAGGGTGGCGGACAATTTGGTGGATTTAGTGGCGTAGACGGTTTTGGTGTGGCATTGCGGTCTTTGTGCAATTTGATGGATTATTTGGGGTATACCTATCATTTGAGTGATTATGATGATCTAACCAATCCCTAGGATTTGTAGCGTTTATTCAAAGCGGGCCGAATGTGTTATTCGGCCCGCTTTTTTATGCGTGTTGCGCACTTGCGCGATATGGGTTGGGATGTTATCATGCACGCTGTAATTTGTTTAATCTAAAACAGAGATTCCTGGAGGATAATATGGCAGACAAGGTGCGTATTGGCATCATTGGTGCAGGTGGTATTTTTCGCAGTAGGCATTTTCCTGGTTTGGCTAAGGTTGACAACGCCGAGGTGATCGCTATTTGCAATCGGAGTGAGGATAGTGGTCGAAAGATTGCCGATGAATTTGGTCTTTCACCAGATTTGATGACGGATCCCGATGCGTTGATTGCACGGGATGATATTGACGCCGTGATGATTGGTACGTGGCCATATAAACATTGTGAGTTTGTGCTGAAGGCTTTGGATGCTGGCAAACACGCTTTTGTGCAAGCCCGTATGGCCATGAATCTACATGAAGCGCAGTTGATGTATGCCAAAGCACAGGAGACGGGATTGGTGACTCAAATTTGTCCGTCTCCGATGGGTATGAAAGGCGATTGGTTCATGCGCCGGTTGATTGGTGAAGGATACTTGGGCGACATTTACAATGTGTATACACGATCGTTTAGTGGCGGCAACAGTGACCCGAATGATCCATTGCATTGGCGTCAGGTGTCGCGCTATTCAGGGTTGAACATACTTAATATGGGTATTTTAGTAGAGGTCGTTCACCGTTGGTTTGGCCACATGCAAACGATTTCAGCCCAAGCCGAAACATTTATTAAAGAACGATCAACAGAGGATGGGACAGGTCCAGTGGAACGGCCCGACTCGGTGAGCATTACGGGGAAGATGGAAAATGGTGCGACAGCTGCGTTTTTGTTCTCTGCAGTCGCACGTTTTGGTATGGATTCGCAAGTAGAAGCTTATGGCAGCGAGGGCACACTTGTTTATAAATTGGGCAGCAATACGATTTTGGGTGGCAAAGTGGGAGATGATGGGTTAAAAGAGATTCCAATTCCAGAAGATGAAGCACGGGAATGGACGGTGGAAAAAGACTTTGTGGATGCCATTCAAGGCGGGTCACAAGGCGATACGAGTTTTTACGATGGTTTGAAGTATATGGAATTTACGGAAGCCGTGGCACGTTCTGTTGAGCGAGGCGCCGTGGTAAATTTACCAGTCGTGGGTTGATAGAATAGACGAATAGACGAATAGACGAATAGACGAATAGACGAATCAGCGAATAGACGAATAGACGAGATTGCTATCTATGATTTTGGGTGATGGGATTTGCAGTTTCGTTGATTCGCTGATTCGCTGATTTTTAAAATTGGGAGGTTTGGGTGATTCGGTTGGTCGCATTTGATTTGGATGGCACGTTGTTACACCAGTCCAATGAAGCTTCGCAGGCTTCTTGGGACGTGATTCAAGCATTATTAGATCGGGGTGTTCGGGTGGCGTCTGTTAGTGGGCGCAATTTCGATCGCAATCAAATTCCTTTTCACACAGCCCCAAAAGTTGCCGACGCGCTTTATGTGGGGGGGTACAATGGTGCATTGGCATTTGCGCCGCGTGATGAAGGTCGTCGTGAATTGATGTATGAACAACGATTGACACCCGAAGTATTTAATACTTTGATGGCCTATATATCCGACAAAAATATGAATTTTATTTATTGTCGGTGCGATTTAGAAGGTGATGATATTTCGGAAGTGTATATCACCGACCGTGATACGGAGCTTGGGCGTGCTGTTGCGGCCATGACGGATATGACCTACGAGCTTGATGCGGGTTTGGTCGATCGTATTCGCACAGGCCGTTTGGGCATTCCTCCGAAGATCATGCTTTTGCCCGAACCAGACCAGGTTGATCAAACATTGGCTGACTTGAAGCGCATTTTTGGCGACCAAGTTTATTTGGCCTGGGCTGTTGTTGGACGCATTGAAGTTATGCATGCACAAGTGGATAAGTCTGTGGCATTAAAGGCGATTGCTGATCATGCGGGCATTCCAATGGCTGACGTGATGGCTGTAGGAGATGGCAACAATGATTTGCCCATGCTCAAGGCAGCCGGTGTGGGGGTGGTAATGGGCAATGCCGACCCCGCCACAATGGCTGCTGGGGTAGATATGGGATTACATGTGACGTCATCTGTTGAAGAAGAAGGTTTTGCGGTTGCCGTAAGGAAATTTGTTTTGGATGTCTGAGCTTTACAAAACGCAGATTCTGGGGTAAGCTATAAACTGAATACGGAGTTGGTTCTTACTATTACAAGGGTAGCAGATATGCCACAAACAGTAGATATTGGCCAGCGGCTCGAACTGGTGCCAATGGACAACCACTTTGAAGACATTACCATTGGTTTATACCGACAAGATTTGGATGTTGGTGCTGGTTTTTTGGTGCATACATATAGTTCAAGGGAAGGTGCACAAGATCGTATTGCTTTTGTAAAGGATGCAATGTGCATTTTGGGCGGCTTGGAAGAAGGTGCTGAGGGCTTGTTACGATTTCCTTGTGGCAGCGAGCATACTTTGGCCGTGAAACGTGTGTTCATAGAGGCTTGCAAATTGAAATCTGACACGGATGTGGTCGCTAAACCTTTGTCTGTTTTAGATAAAAAGTCCGGTTTGAATATGGTGGCCGCACTGTTAGGTGGTGGAAAGTATCATATTTCTGCCGATGGTGAAAGCCGTGATGTGGTGCGGCGTATTCGTGTGGTAACGGGCGGGTTGGGCAAATTGGGTGAAATGACAGCTGTTGAGGGAGTCGATGATCAAGTGGGTTTTGATTGTCATCAAAACCATGATGCATTGGTCGGTTTGTTGTTGGTGCGTGCGCCTAATGTTCGGTCGATATTGAGAGAGATTGAACAATCTGCTTCACGCGGTGTTTTGTCGGCACCGAGTGCACAGACTTAAAAACGCCAAACTTCACATGTGTTTTTTAATTTTTCTGCGTAGACTTTTGATAGTTGAATGTGTAATAGGAGATATATATGGTGACCCAAGCTGTTGGGCCAATGACACCCCGAGAACGTGTTTTGGCCGCGCTCAAACGCCAACCTGTTGATCGCACCCCCACGTGCAATCCCACTTCTGTTGCCACTGTGGAATTGATGGATTTGGTGGATGCCTATTTCCCCCAAGCCAATCGGGATCCCGAAATGATGGCACGTCTGGCTGCTACGGGATATACCGAATTGGGTTTTGATACCATCATGCCCGTATTTACGATTATTCAAGAATCGTCGGCATTGGGGTGCAAAATACAGTGGGAGCAAAAAGACAATTGGCCGACAGTGAAAATGAAAGAGCCTATATGGGGCACCGTAGATGATATTAGAATTCCCAGCAATTTTTTGACACATCCTGATACAAAATGTGTGTTGGATGCCATTAAGATTCTAAAAAAAGAATATGGTGATGAAGTGGCCATCGTTGGAAAGACGATGGGACCTTGGTCGCTGGCATATCACTGCTTTGGTGTTGAAGACTTCTTGTTGATGTCTTTGGATGACCCTGATCAAACCCGTCAGATATTGGATAAGTTGAAGGAGTTGACGGTTGATTTTGGTGTGGCGCAACTCGAGGCAGGGGCCGACGCGATTACATTGCCCGATCATGCAACGGGTGACTTGGTCAGTGGTGACTATTACGAGCGGTATTTGCGTGATTTACATATTGAATTTGCCGAGCGAATCCCCATTCCTATTATTTTACATATTTGCGGTCGCACCGTCGATCGGATGGAATATATCGCACAAACGGGTATGGCGGCGTTTCATTATGACTCTAAGAATGACCCCAACGAGTCGATTCACATTATGAAGGAACGCATTTCTTTGGTGGGCAATATCAACAACC
>JABIFK010000548.1 GCA_018650745.1 Candidatus Latescibacterota bacterium
CCATACCCCGAGTCCAACACCCACTGCACAACACTTTCCAAAGAACGAACAACAGCCGATTCACTCTCTAATCTTTCATCTTGCCCAAAATAGAACACGCCCAAAATCGCCACCATGCCCAGCCCATCCATCGCTTCCAAAACCCGCCCCATTCGCTCCAAATAAGGCGGCCGGATTTCACCGTCGGGTGCAAATGCATTGTTCTCCCAGGGTTGCGGCCATCCATAACCTTTGGGGTTCCCCCCCTGAAAATTCACAGTAATGCCCAAAACACCGTGATCCCGAGAAATTGGCAAAGCATCGATAAATTCCTGGGTATTCCGATCTGCATCCCATTCCTCTGTATCTGGGTACGCCCACATTCGCCGCGTCTCAGAATTCTCATCATCAAAGGTTGCCTGTACTTGACGATTGTTCAACAACAACCCCTCGATCTCATGCCCGTTCCAATTACGTCCAGCATACGTTGGTTCATCGTTGATGTAGAATTTCTGGCCCTGAATTGTCACTTCGGTATTGCCCATATGCACCTCAAATCAAAATCGCGAACAGACTGTCATTTAGAAAAAACACATTGCTTAATTGCAATCCAGAACCAGATACGCGTGGCCTTAAGTGGCGGGCTGCACAACAACATCTTTTACCAACGTCTCTTCCCTTGCTTCGCGCTCCAATTGCCCTTCTGGGTCAACCCACTGGCTCACAACCAACGAGATTAGCGCCAAAATTGCGCCGCTAAAGAAAATGACTTGATACCCAAAGTAATGCCACACCAATCCCCCAACCAAAGGCGAGGCAACAGCAGCCACATGGTTCATCGTCACACCCATTGCAAGAGACGGTTTCAAATCTTCTGGGGGCGCAATCTTGTGCAAATATGTTGTCAGCGCAATACCGCCAAAGAAAATAATGTTATCAATACAATACAGCACATAAAGCGTCGGTCGATGAGTCACAACCGCGTACCCAAAAAACACAATTGCGAGCCCGATATAGCTCGCACTCAGCATCATCCGCTCTCCATATTTATCCACCCAGCGTCCCATGGTTGGTGCAGACAATGTGATCAATGTCTGGTTAATCAGGACCAGAAACATGGTCGTGTGCACTGGCATGCCGTGAATCTTTACAAGTGCAAAAATTGCAAACGTAATGAACATCTGCTTTCGCAAGCCCTGCAAAAAGTTCAGCGCGTAGTATAAACCATAGCGCCGCTTAAATACAAAGCTCCGCTCTTCTGGAGGGCGTTCTCGGCTCGCAAAAAAGATCGCAATGCCCCCACCAATTGTAGCCAATCCCGCCATCACAAACAAACCACTATATCCTACAAAATCATAGCTGAGTTTGCACACCAGTATGGACCCCAACCAAGAAATACTGTTGATGCTCCGCAATTGCCCCAACCACTTCCCTTTTTTACCTTCTGGCGAAAACACCAGAGACATCGACTGCTCCATCGGTACCCAACAATGAAACCCGATACTCCACACCAAAGAATACACAGCGAGCATAGTAACCGAATCCACTTGGGAATACGCCATAATACCAACGCCCATAATGGCCAAAGAAATAGCCGCCACAATCGGCGGGGCAAACCGAACCATCAGGGCCACAAAAAACGCATTCATGAAACCGGGCACTTCCCGCAGGGCTTCCACATACCCCAATTGATGCACTTCAATGTTCAATCGCTCCACAATAAAATTGTTGAACAATGTCAACTGGACACCAAAAAAAATGCCCTGCGATGCAACCGCAAGTGCGAGCAACCGAAAATCTTTATTCCATTCCTTAAACGGATTTTCCAACCCAAACCTCCTATCCAACTTTACGTGTTATTGCTTTCTCGTAACCTCAAGCCGGTATCGTCCCGGTTCCCAAGTTTTACCGTCATCATAAGACCGATCACTTTTCATTTGAAACGAATCTTCTGAAATATCAGAATACGTCTCACGATTGAGATAACGACCACGATCATCTGAAACACCAGAAATAAACACGATCATTTCACCATTCACAAATTCTGACTCAGTTTGCGCCCATTCCCCCCCGGCATAAAAATTATGCCCAACCCATTTTTTCTTTTTTTGGTCCCAAGCCTTAAACTCTGACCCCTTCAAATAAGGCCCATCCCAATCTTGATGCACCATATATTCCCCCGCCAATCGAGAACACCGCCAAGTGGCGTTGTAGTCCACCCACTTGCCATCTTTCCCTCTCCAAAATATATGGACATCCCATTCGCCAATTACAAAATCAAATTGAGAGAGTTCCTTTGGCAGATCGGGTGTCTTGTCTGCACCCCCCTCTTCGGCCAAAAGAGGCACACCTACCAACAACAAAAACAAGATACAAAGCACAGTTCGCATAGCACACGCTCCTTAATTGCCCAAAGGCTCCCACACATTACCAAACACAGAACGTAACCGTTCCACATCTTCAACTGGCAAAGGTGGGCCCACAATCGCTTTTGCGTTTTCTTCTAAGTGATCAATGTTTGCAGTACCCGACAGGGTCGTGCCCATTGCAGGATGTGCATTTACGAATTTATAAGCGGCAGCAGGCAATGATGTCACGTGGTCTCTTACCAACCACCCCAGAGGATCGTCCTCTGGTAGGGAATCTTCTGCGATCAAACCCCGTGACTTGGCACTGGCGAGTTGCGTTTTGAGATAATCAGGCCGACTCAGAGCGCGCCGCACAGCCACCATACAAATCACCCCGACATTGCGTTCCTCACACATGGGCAAAATCACATGCTCAGGTGTTGGGCTGATCATATTGTAACCCACCATGGCCGTATCAAATAAATCATCTTTCAAAGCCATCGGTAACATCTCGTGTTTGTTATCATCCCCATAAGTTTCAGAAATGCCAACGAACCGGAACTTGCCTTGAGTCTTAAGCTGCTCAACCGTCGGCCACAGTTTTTCCATTGTCTCAACATATTGATTTGGACGCACACCGTGAAATTGCATGATATCTACCTGCTCAACTTGCAATCGCTTTAAACTTCGCTCTACAGATGCAATGACATCATCTGGACGAACGACATCCCCCTTCCCCTTCTTGGCAGGGTGAAATTTTGTTGCGAGCACATAATTTTCGCGGGGAAGCCCTTTGAGGGCTTCCCCCAAAATCACTTCGCTTTCACCATAGGCGGCAGCCGTATCAAAGAAATTGATGCCCATATCCAAGGCGCGACGAACAAGTGCGTTCACGCCAACTTGCCCTACGCCCGTCTTCTGTCCCAACTGCGTGGGACCACCGCCACCAATCCCCATGATTGACACCTTCAAACCTGTGCGACCCAATATACGGTATTCCATATTTCAACAGTCCTTTCCCTGGAATTGTGCCCCAATATACATGATGCCCATTGGTGGTGAAAGTGTTTTGCTCAGTGCCAAAACAAAAATCTCCATATGGCAATAGAGCCACATGGAGATACTTGAGCAAGAGCGTAAACGGAAGCATCTATGTGCCCAATAAACACCGTTGTCGCCACAGCCGATAACCAACATACGCGACAAATACCACGACACCCAATTTGAGAACCTGCCAAAACACAACAACAATACTCATCATCAGAGGCCACACAAACGCCCAAGCCATCAGCCCACCAACAGCCATCAATAATATACCAACCCATTTAGAAACCATGATCAGTCCCTCAAATTTCAACGTGTTTTTCAAACAATGCCAACCCCACACCCAAAAGCAATACCCCTGCGATGGCTGGATAAAGAAAACTCGCCCAAGCAATATTTCCAACGGCCATAACCATTTGCCCATCCATAACAGACCAAATTTGGACTGCGCCTAAAAACCCAAGCGAATTTACAACCGCCCCATAAAACCAAAAATAAGCAAACATAGAAACCAGCCAGAATCCGACGGCCGCCAACCTTCGTAGTCTTTTCACTGCAAACTTCACACCTTCCATCGCCGTAACAAAACCAAGTATCAAAATCAGATAAACCGTAAAACCCAATACCAACACATACCAGACATCGTCATAGGCCACCCGAGGTGCTCCATCTTTAACACCATGTTCTACGCCAACAGAAAACATAATGGCAGCTGCTACAAAAAACATCAACAAGCCATTGCTCAGTGCCACCAGATATTTGGCAAGGGATGGGACGAACTTAGCAACGGGTAGCGAAAACAGTTGATAATGTGTATCGGATTTCCACTCAGACGAAAAAGCCCGAGCAAGCAAAAATGGTGGCGCTATAAAGCATGCAGCACCCCCCAAAATAAAAGGCACATAACTCAAAATAGCACTGAGGCCTACCTTCGCAAAATCAGGCTCAAAATACAGCCAACCATACCCCTCAAGACCTACGATTGCAAGCATCAGAAACGCAAACACATATCGTGCATCTTTCCATTCTTTCACATACAACGCCCACAAAGTGTTCATAATATCCTCCCATTCACATCGCTACAACTTCAAACATTTCCGAGAGAGATTGATCGCGTTCTTCTCGCAACGCATCAGCATTGCCCGAAAGTGCGATCTCGCCCTCTTTAACAAAAATCACATCCTCGATAAACTCACCCACTTCATGCACCATATGGGTAGACATCATAATCGTCTGTTCTCCAAATCGATATTCATGAAACAATGCCTCCAAAATTTTCTTTCGGGAGGGCGGATCAATACCAGCCAAAGGCTCATCCATCAAAACCAATTCACTCGGCCATGAAAAAGCACAAGCAACCTTCAAGCGGCCCTTTTGCCCGCGGGACAATGCCCCGACCTTCTTATCGCCATCCAAACCCATAAAGTCAATCATCTGGCGCGCTTTGTTCATATCCCACTCAGGGTAGAACACAGATAAAAACTCAACCTGCTCCATCACCCGCATCCAATCGTAAAATGGATTGACCTCGGGCAAATAGGCCACCCATTTTTTGGTTTCTACACCCACTTCTTGTCCGTTGAGCAAGACGGTTCCCTTTGTTGGGTGTGTCACACCTGCCAAAATGCGGAGCATCGTACTCTTACCACTTCCATTTTCCCCCAAAACCCCCAACACACGCCCTTTCTCAACATCTAATGAAATGCCCCGCAAAGCCCAGGTACCTGGGTAGCGTTTCCACATGTCTTGAATATGTACCATCATGACAGCCCCCCCTTAATCCGTTCGAGCAAGTGTTCTACCTGTATCGCACTCGGCTCCAATTCTTGAATTTCTGACACAAAGCGTTCGACTGCAGCATCTGCCAATCGCTCACGCTCATCTTCCACCGAATCAACTTGCTCCGTCACAAATGAGCCCTGACCCCGTTTGGTGAACACAAAGCCATCTCTTTCCAATTCTGAATACGCCCGTGCCATCGTGTTGGGGTTCACCCCCATTTGTTGTGCCATCTCTCTAACAGACGGCAGTTTTTCACCCGGCGGATAAAGCCCTCGAACAGCACGCTTTTTTATCTCCTCGATAATCTGGAGATAAATGGGCCGATTGGGATCAAACTCAAAATTGCCCACGGCCACCTCCTTGAAGTATGATTGTTTTAGTGTTCTACTTAAACAATACACTGGTAAATCTTCGATGTCAACGTATTTTCTCAAAAAATCCTTGGGCACAACACCCAAGAACTCAACCTATTTATTCACAATGCCTTACATTCCCGAACAGTTTCTTTTTTTTTAAAAGAGCAACAGACTCACCAAAGTTCGGGAGCCGACAATACGAACAGCTTCAGCATTTTACGCTGCACGCGAAAACAAACAGCTTTGCCCTACGATTGTGAAACTTACGGCCAAGTAAGTGCCCTCAGCGACCACAACATGTTCGACACCATTATTGTCACTTAGAATTCTTCGGACTCAGAACCATCACAAACCTATATTTTAAAACATCTTAAAACTTTTTTCGAAAACAAGCATTGACAAATACTGAACTTTGAGTAAAATTCAAACGTTCGTTTGAAACAAACGTTTGAATCATGCGTCTTATTCCATAGGTTACCATTGCTTATGAACACACCCGATACCCGAGAGCGATTGTTAGATGCGGCCCAAAAGCTCTTTGTTGAGCACGGCATTGATGCCACATCATTGCGCAATGTCACCACCGATGCAGAGGCAAATCTGGCATCCGTAAATTATCACTTTGGCTCCAAAGACGAACTCATCCAAGCTGTCTTTGCGCGGCACTTGGAACCCCTTAACAAAGAACGCATTCGTCTTTTAGATGAGTTGGAAAGAGAAGCCGGTGATACCCCACTGTATCTAGAAACCACACTCGAAGCCTTTCTTAAGCCCACTTTCGAAATGATGCAAAATCAAAAATCGCGTGAATTCGTCTGCCTCTTAGGACGACTCTTCACAGAATCAAGCGAATTAAAAATGTTGATCATGCATCAATTTCAAGAAGTGCAAAAACGGTATTTTGCCGCCCTACAGCGCACACTTCCTCATTTGGGTATCATAGACCTTTCTTGGCGCGTGCACTTTATGATTGGTGCGATGGCCCACACATTTGCAGTGCCAGAAAAACTCTCGATTCCCTCATCTTCTGAAGCCTATAACCTAACCGAAGAGAGCATCATGCAGCACCTCATCACTTTTGCTGCTGCAGGTCTGCGCGCACCCGTCCCATCCCAAACAAATGGAGATAATCAGAAATGAAGAGCCTAACCCCTATATTATTTGCGCTTGTTTTGGGGTGCGCATCCGTGCCGCGCGTTCAACAACCTCAATTGCAAACCGAGATACCCACAGCATATCAAACCGCAACAACAGCGACGCAAACAGACTCCCTTTGGTGGGCAACTTTTGATGATACACGACTTGATACACTCGTTGACCAAGCCCTTTTATACAATCATAATTTGCGGGTGGCTTCTGCCAGACTAAAAATGGTACATGCCCAAGCCAAATTGGCCGGCGCACCGCTTTACCCACAAATGGGGGCTGGTCTTTCAGCCGCGAAGCGAAAACAGAATTTCATCGGCTTCCCCATTCCGGGCCAGACCACCGGTGTCAATTCCAGTACCAGTGAGACATTTGGTGTGTCGGTAAACGCATCTTGGGAAATTGACCTTTGGGGCAAACTCAGTGCTACGCAAGCAGCGTCACTGGCAAACTTACAAGCCTCTCGAGCAACCTATCGTGGGGCGCGCCAATCCTTAGCCGCACAAACGGCCAAGGTTTATTTCGCAGCAATCGAAGCCAAACGTCAAGTGGAATTGGCACAAGCTACCCACGCCAACAACATAACCAGCACAGAACAAATTGAAGCCCGTTACATACGCGGGGTGCGTTCCTCTCTCGACTTGCGTATTAGTCTAACAGATTTGGCAATAGCGGAAGATCGTCTCCATCAGCGGCAACAACAATACAATGCAACCGTGCGCCAACTGGAAGTGCTATTGGGCAGATACCCAGCAGGCACATTCAAAATCCCAAGTACACTGCCCACAGTTCCAAGTGCTGTGCCCGGCGGTCTTCCTGCCGACCTTGTTTCTCGTCGCCCAGACTTGGTCGCAGCAGAACGACGTTTTGCTGCCTCAAAGTCGAACCACAAAGCTGCCAAGCGATCACGGTACCCCAGCATCAGCCTCACCGCCTCTGGCGGCACCAGCAGCGGTGCATTGGGCGACCTGCTCAACGGAGATTATAGTGTTTGGAACCTTGTTGGCAACCTGACCCAACCCCTTTTTCAGGGGGGCCGTATCCAGGGGAATATCAACTTGACCAAAGCCCAATCAGATGAAGCGCTGGCCACCTATGCGCAAACAGTGCTGCAAGCGTATGCTGAAGTCGAAAATACGCTGACCGACGAAAACCTACTTGCACAACGCCTCCGTGCCCTTGAAACAGCAACAGAACAAGCTCTAGAAGCACGAAGACTGGCCGAAGACCGATACAATCGTGGCCTCACGGATCTCATTACAATGCTACAA
>JABIFK010000277.1 GCA_018650745.1 Candidatus Latescibacterota bacterium
AGAAGCCAGTGTATGGCCCGAAGACAACCAATGGATTCTCGATCTGGCAGAAAACGAACCTTTCATTGTGGGTTTCATCGGCAATTTAGATCCTTCTGATCCTAATTTTGAATCCCACTTAGACCGATTCTCTGCCAACCCACTTTTTAGAGGCATTCGACTGGGTGGTGGGCGCATTAAGAACTTCTCATTAGACGACTTTTATGGCGTGGCCAAAAAAATGACAGATCGCAACTTAGGCATCGACCTACTCATTCGCACACCAGAGTTGGCCGCCACCGCCGCATTGGCCGCACGCATTCCCGAACTACATATCGTCATCAACCACATTGCTCATGTGCCCGTAAATGGACAAGCACCCGACCCCGACTGGGTGGATGGCATGCGTGCCGTCGCACAACATCCCAATGTCTACATGAAAGGTTCGGCCTTTGTCGAAATGGCACAAGACACACCCGCTCCCAATGAGGTATCTTATTATGTACCCACATTAGATATGTTGTGGGATATCTTTGGTGAAAATCGCATTGTTTATGGCAGCAACTGGCCCGTTTGTGAACGTGCCGCGCCTTATTCAACTGTCATCAACATTGTCTCCGAATATTTCAAAAGCAAAGGTGAAGAAGCCGCTGAAAAATACTTTTGGAAAAACGCAAAGGCCGCCTACAAATGGATAGAACGCTCATGATGCTTTTTCGATACATAAACACACTTATTCTCCTGTGTGTATCAACTGTCGCATATAGCCAAGTAACCCTTTCTGAAACACAAGTGTCTGATCGCCCACAAGATTCGGCGATCATCACATTTTATGCATTGGGCGATTGGGGCACTGGTTATATCAAGCAAGAACCCGTTGCAATAGCTTTAGAACGTAACGTTGCTCGCATACCACAAAACAAAAAAACCATTCCTTTTGTCATTGGTTTAGGAGATAACATTTATGAATCGGGGCTACCATACCATAAAACTTCGGACCAGTTAATCTATGCCTGGAATGACCCTGAAGTATTTAACGCGTTCGAAAATACTTTTGGACAAGTGTACCAACGTGTCACGTATCAAAATGCACCCATAGTATTTCATGTCGTTCCGGGCAATCACGATCACGATGGCAACTCACAAAAAAAAGACAAAAAGTATGGCGATATTTTGTTACAAGAAAGCAAAGGTGAAAACTTATATCCCGATTGGTGGAAATACTATCCCATTGATCACAGCCTAACAAAGGCCACCGACACAAACGATTTTGGCGAATACGTGCACCTAAGAACCTATGCCGACGAACATGGATTGTATAAACTAACGTTGCCACAAAAATTAGACTTACCCAATCAAAATGTCATGATGGCGGTGGCTTTAGACACGCAAATGTTGTTGGAAATGTATGAAGAAGACGAAGATGAAACTCTAGAACAACACTGGGCACAATTGGAGAAAATTCTAACAACCCATAAAAATGTACCCTGGAAGATGATTGTAGGACACCACCCCATTGCCAGTTGGGGCATTCACGGTGGCGCGCAAGGCGGGCTCAAAGGTGCATTCCGATATGGTATAGGCATCATGCAAGATTTAAAAGATGGAGACTACAAGAAGTTTCGCAAACGTTTGGCCACCGTCATGAAAAAACACAATGTGCACTTATACCTTTCTGGCCATGATCACAACATCCAACTCATCGACCTCGGCCAACACGAATTAGAGTTGCTCAATTTAGATGCTGGATATTTCCAACTCGTTTCGGGAAGCGCTGGCAAACTATCATCCGTTGACAAAGATCACAAAGCCGTTGCCATTTATGACAAACAACACGGATTTGTAAGACTCGACGCAAACAAAGAAACATGTTGGATCGAATTTTTGAGTTACGACCCCAATACAGGTGATGACAGATCATTAGGCATTTGGACACTCACCAAAGGAGCAAAACGTGAAACCCAATAAAATGAAAGCAAAAATTCAAGCAGGAGAAACCGCGTTCGGCGTCTCCATCATGATCCCATCGGTTCAAATCGTAGAAATGGTTGGGCTTTTGGGGTTCGATTGGATACTCATCGATTGTGAACATGGCAACATCACGCTCGAAGCTGCCGAAGCACTCACATTGGCCGCAGAAGCCGTGGGCCTCACCCCCATTGCACGCCCTCGCAAAAATGCACCCGAAGAAATTTTGCAACTCATGGATCGCGGCGCCATGGGCGTCCAAGTTCCTCATGTCAAAACAGCCCAAGACGCTCAAAACGCCGTCAACGCCGTCAAATATTACCCTCAAGGTACACGTGGTTTAGGCGGTGGCACACGCGCCGCCTCATATGGCCTCTCAGGTACAATGGATGAATACATTGCCGCAACCAACCGCGAAACCCTCGTTTGCGTACAAATCGAAGAAGAAGAAGCCGCCCACAACATCGACGAAATTCTCCAAGTTGAAAACATCGACGTCTTCTTCATTGGCCCCAACGACCTCTCCCAATCCATGGGCTATCCTGGCAACCCAAAAGAACCCAAAGTGGCCGAACTCATTGACCAAACCTTCGAAAAAATCCGTGCCGCCGGAAAAGCACCCGGTACCCCAGGCACCATTGACAACATCAAAGAAGTCCTCAACAATGGTGTTCTCTACACCTACAACCACATCCCCAAACTCCTCAACACCGCATCACAACAGTTTTTCGAAACAGCCAAAGGATAATCCATACAATAACCATTCAAGTGAACCCATCAAGATTTTCCGCACCATTCCGTCCAGCAATATACTTGATAGCAGCACCTCCGCTAACAGGCCACCAGACCTCTTGTACCCTCTAAGGATATTTGCGGAAAATCAGCCTTCCCGGCGCTTAAGGGACGGCATTTTTGGGTTACCTTTTTTTGCTGTTGAAAACAGGTAACTCGCCGAAGGCAAAAAAGCCCCAGCAAGTATTTGCTGGGGCTTTTTATTTCCACAATCTCATTTTCAACTATAAATATTATAAACCCGATCCACCATCTCCCGAAACCAAGCTGGCCGCGTAAATACAACATGAACCAAAATCAATCCCAAAATCGGAACTGGAATCACCATATCAACCACACAAATCGCAATCAAAACCACAACAAGTTGCGTCTTTGACATAACAATCCCCTACACTTTCAAATCACGAACAGGGTTGGTCAACAACTCAAATCCATCAATACGGCATGTCACCACATCCCCATCTGCAATAGGCACAGCGCCTGGTGTACCCGTTGAAATCACATCACCCGGTTGCATCGTCATCACCTGAGAATGAAACGAAACCAGATCATCTGGTGGAAACGTCATATTTGAAACCACATTTGTCGCGTGATCTTCACCATTAATCACCGTTGCCACATTGAGCGACATCACATCATCAATCTCATCAGGCGTCACAAGTTCAGGCCCAAAAACAAAAAACGTATCAAAGTTCTTACACAACGTTAAGTAACGTGGATTCAGCTTCAAGATATCTTCCGCCGTCATATCAATAATTGTTGTAAACCCTGCAACAGCATCCAACCAATTTTCCTTCGCCACATCTTTACAAGTCTTTCCAAATACCACACCCAACTCAGCCTCAGCAGTCGTACGCTCCGAAAGCTTGGGAATCTCAATCGTATCTCCCGGCCCAATTACAGTTGTCGATGACTTGATAAAACTGCCCGCATACTTGTCAGGCACCTTCTCCGACAAATCGCTGGCATGTGCCGCATAATTCAAACCAATACCCCAAATCCGATTGGGGTACCGATACAAAGGTGCAAACGTATATTCTTTTTCCACCGGCAATTCATGAAGAATATCTTTGCCATCTCCATCATACCAAATTTTCAAAATATCAAATTGATTCGACTGGAGCAAAATGCGCAAGTCCGTTGGAAACTGAACATCTTGTGTGCCGTTAATTCGATTAATCGACACATAACCCTTTTCAGTTTTTATAGCAGCCATCTCCTGGCCATTTTTTTTGATCGTTGCAATTCTCATGTCTTATCCCGTCACTGTAAACGTGGCCAACACCTCTTCACTCTCTTTATACCCAATACGAATCGCTTTGGCCCTTACCGTATGTTGTCCCTCTGCCAAACGAACAGGCCCCGTATACAAACGCCAATGGGTATCACCTTCCAATTGATAGGCCATAGACGCACCCTGTGTAGAATTATAAAACTGAACCATCATCGGGCCTTCAAACGTGCCCCCATCAGGCGCGGCCTCTCTACCCATATTGACTTCACAAATCGGAATAAACACAGGTGCAGCTGTTTGGGGTTGTTCCTTACCCTGATACATCTGAAAAACCATTTGATCTTCGGGCACATCCCCCCACGTATCGCACTCGGCTCGCCAATCATCCATCACCATTTGCATACGGATCAATGTCTCAGCATGCGCTGGATCATCGGCCAAATTGTTGATCTCAAAAGGATCATTATCCGTATCATAAAGTTCATCAACTGGTCGACGCGTTTGAAACATCAATTTCTGCGGTCCCTCAAGTTCATCCGCCAAATGCAAACGCCACATCTCTTCCAAAATGGGATGTCGGTTGCGATACGGTATCCAAAGCAAATACGGATTTTCGGGATGATAATTGCGAATATATTTGAACCGTTTGTCCCGCACCGCACGCATCATATCATATGACTCATCAAACCGATCACGCAGCGCATAGATATAATCGCGCTCAGCCATTTGTGACCCTACAAAAGGTTGCCCATGCATATGAGAAGGAATGTCAACACCCGTCAAAGACAAAACAGTCGGACCCAAATCGACCAGACTCACAAGTTGGTCGGTCTCACTACCTGCCTCAATCTCACCCGGCCAACGTACAATCAACGGAATATTAATACCCGCATCATAAGGCCACCGCTTGCCCCGTGGCAAACCCGCACCATGATCACTCCACAACATCACAATCGTATTCTCAGCAAGCCCATCTTCTTCCAACTGATCCAGCAACTCACCCACCCGTTGATCGGCTTCTTCCAAATTGTCATAGAGCCGAGCAATCGCAATACGTGTCTTCGGTGTATCGGGCAAATAAGGCGGTACTGCCACTGCATCTGGATCGGTCGTGATCTCGGGTCGCTTCTCTGGCCACATACCACTTTCATGTGTCACCGTGGGATTGAAGACCGAAAAGAACGGTACCCCTTCTGGGCGATTGCGCCAATGTGCGTCAGTGCTCAACTCATCCCACGCAGTAATTGGTGGGGTAAATTGATAATCTGTCTTAGAATTATTGGTACAAAAATACCCAGCAGCTCGTAAATACTCCGGAAAACATTTCACATAATGTGGCGGCACCGCATCATAGGGCGTGGGCAACTCAGGTGCGTGTTCATTCGTGTGACGGGTACGCATATGCTGTGCACCAATAGCAGATTGGTACATGCCCGTAATAATGGCAGCACGGCTGGGCGCGCAAACACCCGAAGTTGAAAATGCATTGGGATACCGACAACCACCTGCTGCAAGGCGATCAATATTGGGCGTACGCGCAACAGTGTCACCATAACACCCAAAACGTGGACTGGTATCTTCGAGAGAAATCCAAAGAATGTTGGGGCGTTTTGTCATATCAAATCCTTAATTCTATGTGTATCGAATGGTTGCACCATATTTGCCTAAGTCTTGATTGATCTTCGCAGATCGACTGTCATCAAGCTGAAATTCCATATCGTATCGATGAATATCAAGTGCATAGTGATCATGCGTTACTTTCGTCACATGAAAACCCATGCGCTCAAAAAAACCACAGGTATACTGATTTGTATCGTTGGTCACCAAACAATGGGGTGCTTGCTGGCCTATATAGGCCAAACGAACCAACAACAAAAAGCGCCCCAAGCCTTGGCGATGCATATCATTGCTAATCATGCCCCAACACAAACCTGCAGACGATTTATCAGCCACAAATGTGACGCCCCCACACCCAATAATTTCTTGGTCCTCATTTTCGATCACCCAAAATGGGTGGGGCAAATCCGTTAAAAACTGTTCAAACTCAGGCAACTCCGACATGCTAAAAAAACGTGGCGTATTGCCTTCGAACATCGCCACACAAACAGCGCGGTCTTGTTCGGCATATGGACGTAAATGTATAGTATTCATGGTATTTAATATAACAAGGTCACAGAATGATACAAATTAAAAATCAAAAAATAAACACGTGTATACAGTACCATAAAATACATTGATTGCGTGCATAAAATGCGTACCTTGTTCAACACATCTACACACACTTTATTTTTCATTTTTAGAGGCACCACAAATGAACCCACCCATAATTGGCATCACGACAGGCTTTACACCAGAAAAAAACCAAAATCGTGCCCAACAATCGGTCAACCACGACTATGTGCTATCTGTAGAACGTGCAGGTGGGTGCCCTGTGTTATTGCCCATGACAGAAAACCCAAAATCACTTACCTCGCTATATGCCATCTTAGATGGACTCATCATTACAGGCGGACCGGGGATTGTAGAGGGGTTAGTGGGCGACTTGCCCAATGACTTGCCACCCGTTCAATCAATACGACACAAAAACGATCTCTGGGTTTTTGATATCGCGCAACAAAAAGACGTACCCATTTTGGGCATCTGTTACGGCATGCAATTCATCAATGCACGTTTTGGCGGCACGCTATATGCCGATGTGCAAAACCAAAACAACACCTTAGCTCACTCACCCAAACGAACCGGTGAGCCCGTATTTCATGAGATCAACATAGTCCCCAACACACACTTGGCAGATCTATTAAATACACATACCAGTGAAACGAACAGTTACCATATTCAAGCAATTGAAAAAGCAGGGCAAGGCTTGCGCGTAAATGCCCAAAGTCCTGATCAAGTCATTGAGGGTTTTGAAACGGAAGATGGCAGAATTATAGGTGTTCAATTTCACCCCGAAAAAATGCCAGGAACAACCTTCGATCATATATTCAAAAATTTGATTACAAAAGCAGCACAACAATAAAAGATTACAATATCAAATGAAAAGCTGAAAGGATCGCATCATGAATCGTCGCAATTTTTGTGGCACACTCTTAGGAGGTGCTGCCGCGTTGGGTTTGGCACCTTTGCTTCATGCAGCAGAAACCCCGCCCAACATCATACTCATCACCGCGGATGACTTGGGCATCCAATTAAACAGCTATGGCGACATGACAGTGCCCACACCCCACCTCAACCAATTGGCAGACGAAGGAGTCTTATTCCAAAGTGCCTATGTTACCCAAGCGTCGTGCAGCCCCTCTCGCAGCAGCATGTTCACAGGACTCTATCCCCACCAAAACAACCAATTAGGCCTCGAACATCGCGGTTATGTGATGCACAAAGGCATTCCAACCTTACCTGCTCTTTTAAAAGCCAATGGATACCGCAATGGTTCCATCGGTAAAGTACACGTTCGTCCAGCAGAAGACCTTCCCTTCGACTTCCAAATCTACCGCCAAGAGGGTTTAAACCCCAAAGATGTGACCCAATATGCCAAACACGCCGAAACATTCATCAACGAAACAGGCGATCAACCCTTTTTCTTGCTCTACAGTTTGGGAGATCCACACAAAAAATTCTTCCATCAAGTCAATGGTATTCCCACAAATCCCGTCAAAGCAGAAGACATGAAACCCTTTGCAGAACATGGCGGCATTGACACACCCGAAATACGAGAAGAAATTGCGGGATATTACAACGCCATCCAACGCATTGACGTAGGCATCAGGCTGTTGCGTGATTTGTTAAAGAAAACGGGCAAAGACAAAAACACGCTTATCATTTTCATTGGTGATCATGGTGCACCCCTCTCACGGGGCAAAACCACAACCTATGAATTTGGATTGCGCATCCCATTTTTAGTACACTGGCCAGAACGCATTCAGGCCAAGCAAGTACGATCAGAATTTATATCCACTGTTGATATTCTACCCACCTGTTTAGAGGCAGCAGGGCTCACATCACCCAAACACGTAGCAGGCCAGTCGTTACTCCCCATGGTCACTGGCGCATCAACGCCTTGGCGAGACACATTATGTGCCGAATTTACCACCCACGGTCCAGGATTTACACCCCAACGCAGTATTCGAGACAAGCGCTATAAACTCATCTTAAATTTACGAACCGATAAGAAAAAATCTGGGCTGGGTGTGGATGGATGCAAGGTCCGCGATGCCATGCAAGATTCCAAATGGGAAGCTACCGAAGGGTACCGCGTTTTCAAAATGCTTGAAAATCCACCGGACGTCGAATTCTACGATTTACAAAACGATCCCATTGAATATCATAACTTAGCCGGAAAGCCGGAACTTAAGGCTGTTGAATCTCGTCTGAAGAAAGCCCTGTTAGCTTGGCGGCAAGAAACACACGACCCATTGCTCGACCCAGCGATCTTTGCCGCCTATAAAAAACACCACGATGAGTTTGGCAAAAGTCATCAAGAAAAAGTGGCCGCAGCAAAAGCAGCAGGTAAAAAAGCACCTTATCGCAAAATTGACATGACCAAATTCCAAGAAACTTGGCCAACAGCAGCCTATCGATAGACGATGTCTGGAGATTGAATGCCCAATTTGGAAATTCCCGAAGGCCCCGTGTTACCGAACGTGTATCAACAGCGCTTACAGATCACGACTCAGACGATCTCATACCACAATAACAATCATTTCCCATCATTCACTTTCAGGAGATACCATGGAACACACACAGCACAATACCGAAGTTTTACAAAGCATGAACAACCCCAAACGCGAAGAACGCGCAAGATCTTTATTGGACTTAATTGAGCTCAAGATGTTCGATCTCGAATTGGCTGCTTGGTTTGCATCTGTCGTCTCAAAAGGGGCATCATTTATCACAGGTTCCGGCCCCGGTGGCATCGGCAAAACCACGACCATGCGCTCGTTCTTAAGTTTTGTGCCTCAAAATTTGCGCTTTGACATCGCATTACCAGATGAAATCACAGAATTAGGCCAAGTATCCAGCTGCATCATATCCCACGAACTGAGCGATCATCCGCCTGCCACCTACTTGTGGGACCAAGACCTGCGCGACTTTTTTGCACATACAGACAACGGACATGTCATGGTTGGCAATGTTCACGCTGATGACTTGGCAGAAATTCAAAAAGAAATCGTGAGTGATTGCAACGTGCCCGAAGAACAATTTCGTAAAATCAACATATTTGCCTTCATCTGTTTAGAAGGCGGCAACCCTGAAGGCCGTGTCAAAGACACAACCACTCGGCGCATCGTCAACAGAGTATTTTACTCTGATGGTGAATCGGCACACAAATTGGTATATACCGATGCTGACGGTTTTACATCCGCTGCACCACGCGATGCCGAAAGCGAAGCCAAATGCCGTGCGTTTTTAGAAGAATCCTTAAAAGGTTCTGAACGGACGTTGGAAGGTGTGCGCGAATTATTTTTGTCATAACAGCAAGTTATTCAGACGCATGACCAAAATGGCCTTGCATTATGCAAGGCCATTTAAAAGTTCGTAAGAAAGAGGTTCACCATGCGATTTTTCACACAATCCCACATCGACATTGCAACACTGGATCGTGAACGCATTTTGAGAAATGCACAAAAAACCCTCACCCAATCACCATTGCACATCACAGATGCGCCAGCACCCATGAGCGAAGGGGGGCCAAATGACTTTTATTCCAATGGTGACTATTGGTGGCCAAACTCCGACACACCAGACGGCTTGCCTTATATACGACGCGATGGTGAATCCAATCCCGGTGCCTTTTTAGAACACCGCCGCATGATGCGTGCTGTTCGCACAACCGTTTCAGCGCTCACAGCAGCTTATCAAATCACAAAAGAAGAAAAATATGCCCAACACGCTGTACAATGGTTGGTAGAATTCCTCGTCGACAAAACCACGCGAATGAATCCCAATATGCTATATGCACAAGCCATTCCAGGAATTTGTTCGGGTCGTTCAATTGGACTCATCGATACATTGCACATTGTCGAAATCCCACTTGCTATCCACCATTTAAAGTCATCTCACGCACTAACACCAGAAATTGAACAAAATTTAATAACTTGGTTTGCCGACTTTTTGACCTGGATGACAACACATCCATATGGCATACAAGAGATGGAGGCCCATAACAACCATGGTGTTGCTTGGGCGGTGCAAGCTGCGATGTTTGCACAATTTACAAAACGAGATGATGTTATGGATCAATGTCGCACGCGTTTTAAAACTGTTTTTTTGCCGGAACAAATGGCCGAAAACGGCAGCTTTCCTGCCGAACTTGCGCGCACCAAACCTTATGGATATTCCATTTTTCAATTAGACATGATGGCCATGTTAACATACACCCTTTCTACCTCGTCAGAAAACTTATGGACATTCACAACCCCAAATGGACGTGGCATGCAACACGCATTGGAATACCTTTTTCCTTTTCTCGAAGACAAATCCCGCTGGCCTTTGCCACCCGACGTCCAACACTTTTCCGAATGGCCCGTTCGACAACCTGCTTTGTTATTTGGTGGCCTGGCACTTGGCGAACAAAAATATCTGGATTTGTGGCAACGTTTAGACGCAGATCCTACGGATGATGAAATTCGGCGAAACTTAGCCATAAGACAACCCTTATTGTGGGTTTAGTTTTTATCTGTAGGATACCCTTCTTTTTCCCAATATTCAATCCCCCCAATCATTTCTTTTACCGCAAACCCAAGCTCGCTCAATTTAAACGCCGCTTTGGTTGCACCATTACACCCAGGCCCCCAACAATAGACAACGAAAATTTCGTCTTTTGGAAACACAGACATCTGGTCCTCTGTCATATCTGTGTGAGGGATATTGAGCGCCCCTTGTGCATGGGCTTTTTTATATATTTCGGGACTGCGTACATCAACAAATGTAAAATCATTTTTCTTATTTTGGATATCTGCATACACATCCGAAGGATCTGTCTCATAACTTAATTTTTGTAAAAAATGTGCCCGTGCTTCCACTTGAGATGCCGGCGGTGTTTCTAAAACACGAGAAAACATATCTTCACAAACCGTCATGATGCCACCTCCTAAAAGTGAATAAAATTGATCTGTCATTGATCGTCACTTTTAGATATAATTAGAAAACACGCACCTGTCTATTCGCAAGACCTGAAACACCCATTCAGAAAAACGGAACGCTTATGGAACTCTATCATTTACGCACCTTTATTACCGTTGCCGAAGAACAAAACCTCACCCGCGCGGCACAAAAATTATTCACATCTCCCCCTTCCGTCAGTGCCCACATCAAAGCACTCGAAGAGGAACTGCATGTCGTCTTATTCAATCGCACGCCCAAAGGCATGACCTTAACATCGGCAGGAGAAACACTAAAAGAAAAAGCCCGACTTATTTTAGATTCTGCGCAAGATCTCATGCACACCGCACAATCTTTGCGTGATGAACCCGCCGGACAGATCACATTCGGGCTCAACATTCCTCCCGAATGGCTACGCGTGTCAACGCTTTTTGAGTGTTTACACACGTTCTATCCTAAAATTAACATTGAATTTGTGCCCTCTTCTACCGGCCTAATCACAGAAGCACTCATAGATCAATCTCTTGATGTAGGATGCATGTACGGCCCTCCCGTTTCAAACTTAGTGACCCTACATCATTTGATAAAGGACGAGCTGGTCATTGCCGCGCCT